>JASEHU010000038.1 GCA_030018635.1 bacterium | reverse complement strand
GGCTGCAAATCGTCGTTTGATCAAATGGGTATCCATGCACTATATTATAGCACAGATTACTAAAAATTGCAACACTTATTTTGTGACAATCCCTAAGAGTTTATATCCTTTTTTCAAGGAAAAGGTTTGCAATCCAGTCTTGCTCATCTTTACAAAGCTTCATAATTTCATCAACACTATTGATTTTTAAATATTTTCTATCTCTAATTACATTTCCACCAAAATAATCACGCTCAATTACAAATATAGAAAAATTATACTCCTTTAAGAGCTTAAGAATAAATTCCTCTGGAGAATTACCCATTTCTCTGATTAAAAGAGGAAAGAATTCAACAAACATTTTTAAATTTTTATTCTCCTTTATGACCCTATCCATCCCTAAGAGAGCTAACATTTCAGCCCCTTCAACATCCATTTTTATCACATCAGCCTTAAAATCTTTATCGCTTAAAAAATCATCCAAGGGCATTGTTTCAATTTCAATAAATTCTTTCTTTTCATAACAATAATCATGTTTATACGCTTCGATACCTTTATATTGATTTATTGTATGATGACCTGTATCATAAGGACATATATACAATTTGATTTTACCAGCTTTATCTGAAATAGCTTTTTGTAAAGAAAAAATATTATTATAACCATTTAAATCTATATTTTTAACTAAATAATTATAATTTTTAGGCTCAGGTTCAAAAGAATAAACTTTTCCATCCTTTCCTACAAGTTTTGCCGCAAGGAGACTAAAATATCCAATATTTGCTCCGAGATCAACAACAACATCTCCTTTCTTGACTACCTTCTTGAATATTTCTGTTGTAGATTCTTCATGAACACGATTTACAGCGTAAGATAAGAAGGTTTTTCGCATAATAGGAGCCTTATCATGAATATTAATATACATTTTACTCCCTTGAATCTCTGCTATATTTGGACAAATAATTTGACATAAGAATTCATAATATGAAAAATTATCGGTAATTTTTACATCAAATATTTTCTTAACCCTTGTTTCCAACAAGAATTTGTAAACTTTTAAAAAAATTGAAAATAAAATTGATTTTATCTTATGTAACATCTCCATCCTCCATAATAACTTCAATTATTGTCCCATATTTTTGCCAATTGCTATTTTCTTGCCATATCTCCACTGGCATTTTAATAATATTGATTGGCTCTTCTTTGATAAATTCTTTTAACAAGCTTACATAATCTCTTACCCAATATAGCATATGACTCCCAAGAGAAGAAAATTCAAAAGAGTGCCATTCCGACAAAATTAACGTTTTCCGAGTAATCCGAACCAGTTCTCTTATAACTTTTTTGATCTTATCGGGACCAATATACATTAAGACGCTACTTGTAAATACAATATCAAAGCTTTTGTCTTGAAACTGATCAAGTTCATCAATTTTACTCACCAATAACTCAACATTTGAAATGCCATCCTGTATAAGCCATTCATTACCTCTTCGAACAGCTAATGGATTAATGTCAATCCCTTTTATCTCTGAATTGGGAAACTTTTTAGCTAATAAATATAAATTTGGGCCACAGTTACATCCTACTTCTAAAATATTCATAATCGGAGAAAATCCAGATAGCTTTTGTATGAGAAAATTTCTATAAGGATGACTTCTTGAATCCCAATATTCTTTGATCCAATCTGGATCTCCACCCCAATCACCTTTTTCTTCTTTTCGAAGATGTCTTTTGGCCCAATATCTCTCGTCCCATCTTGTACCAACCAAAAACTTTAAATACTTAATAAGAGTAGAGTAAAGTTTATTTAAAAGAGGATTCAGTTGAAAACAATAATCTAATGCCTGTTTCATTCTATTGTTCATAAAACTTATGTATGGTTTTTACAACAAGCATTATCTCTTCATCACTAAGCTCAGGATAAATAGGTAATGATAAGACCTCATCTGAAACCTTTTCAGTCATTGGAAGATGAAATTGGCTTAGGCCGCCCAATGCCTTGTGATGATGTAAAGGTTTGGGCCAAGAGACCAGAATCTCAATCCCTGAGTCTCTCAGGTGTGCAACCAGTCGATCTCTATCTTTGGATCGTACTACATAGTTTTGATACACATCAAAGAAAAACTCGTCAGACTGTGGTGGCAGCTTAAGTTCAGGAAGGCTTGAAAGCCCCTGATGATAGAGATCAGCTATCTCCTGACGCCGATTGATCCACTCAGGCAAATACTTAAGTTTTATATCTAAGATTGCTGCCTGAAGATTATCCAATCTACTATTAAAGCCATGACAAAGAAACTCCCCTGTCTCTCTTTGTTGCCCATGATCTCTAAGTAGCCGTATCTTCTCTGCAACCTCTCTATCATCTGTAACCACAATCCCTCCATCCCCAGCCCCACCCAACATCTTTGCCGGATAAAAACTAAAACAGCCGGATAGCCCAAATGAACCTGCCCATTTGCCATTAAAACTTGCTCCTAATGCCTGAGCAGCATCTTCAATGACTATCAGATTGTATTTATCAGCAATGGCCATGAGATGTCCCATATCACATATTCGTCCATTTAGGTGAACAGGGATAATGGCCCGGGTTTGGGGGGTAATAGCTTGCTCTGCCTGCCCCACATCCATATTCATATCTTCACCCACATCTACAAGTATTGGTTTGGCCCCACAGTGAACTACTGTTGATATGGTTGCCACAAATGTATGGGCAACAGTGAGAACCTCATCTCCATGACCAATCCCAGATGCCTTAAGCGAAAGGAAAAGGGCATCGGTTCCACTATTAACACCTATTCCATACTTTACCCCAACAAATGAGGCCGTGTTCTCTTCAAACTCCCTCAATTGGTGTCGAAGCATAAGGTCGCCCTTAGAAAGTGCTTCTTTAATGACCTTCATGACCTCATCCCATATTCTACAGTAGTGTTCAGGGTAATTTACAAATGGTACTCTGCACTTCATGATCATACCTCCAGATTTTTTCTAACAGCTGAAACTATATCTTCTGCTTTACGATAATAAGCCTTCTCTAATACAGAACTCGCAGGAGCTGGAACATCAAGCAATGAAACTCTTATGATAGGAGCCTTTAGTTCTTTAAAAATATTGCTTTCTGCTATCTTAGCAGAAATCTCAGCCCCTATTCCACATGTTTTCCAACCACCATCTGCAATAATCAATCTGCCTGTCTTTTTTACTGAGTCCAACAAGAGATTTTCGTCTAATGGCTTTAGAGATCGTAAATCTAATACTTCCACATTCAAACCTTCTTTTTCAAGAACTTCGCTGGCCTTTATCGCTTCATTTACCATATAAGAAATAGCAACCACTGTCACATCTTTTCCTTTTCTTCTTATAACTCCTTTTCCAATCGGTACTGTATAGATTTCTTCAGGCACATCACCAACATACTCGTAAAGCCATCTATCGTCAATGTAGACCACAGGATTATCATCTTTGATGCTAGCCACCAGAAGCCCTTTGGCATCATACGGATTGCTTGGCATAACTACCTTCAGGCCTGGTATATGAGTAAATATTGCTTGTAAAGCCTGCGAATGTTGGGCTGCCTGCTCCCCGCCTCTATTAATAATTCCCCAGATGGTTAAAGGAACACTTAATTGTCCGCCAAACATATAGTGCCAAGTTGCGGCATGATTTGCTATTTGATCCAGAGCATAATACATAAAATCCATTCTTGGATGCACTACAATCGGACGCATTTCAGCCAATGCCGCCCCTATTGCTGCTCCTGTAACAGTATTTTCGGAGACAGGGGTATCGATTATTCGCTCCTGGCCAAATCTATCAATAAGCCCAACAGTAGTAGTTCCTACATACCAGGGACTGGTAACTCCCTGTCCGATTATGAATATCTGCTTATCTCTTTCTATTACTTGATGAAGAGCTTCGTTAATTGCTTGAACATAAGAAATTTTTCTCATAATAACTTTTCCTTTGTTTAACTCTTAAACACCCCATTATAAAATTTATCTTCATTCGGATCAGGATAAGGGCTTTCTTTGGCAAAGAGAAGGGCATCTTCCACCTCTTTTTCAATCTCTTTATAAACCTGGATTCTTTCTGATTCTGACAAAATACCATCCTTTAACAAATTCTTCTCTAATCTCTTAATAGGACATCTATTCATCCAACAATCTAATTCTTCTTGACTTCTAAGCCCTTTATCTATGTCATCATTAGGACCTACATGTCCCCGCCATCTATATGTCATACACTCTATTAAGATCGGTCCTCCACCCTTACGGGCATTGTCAACCGCTTCCTTTGCTGCTTTATAAATCTCTACGACACCATTTCCATCAATTCTAATTCCAGGCATATTAAATATGTCAGCCTTCTTGTAGATATCGGTATTGGCAAGACAATCTGATATAGGCATATGGGTAGAATATAGATTATTCTCACAGATAAAAATTACAGGTAATTTCTTAAGCGAGGCAAAATTAAGGGATTCATAAAATGTTCCTTCATTGACTGCACCATCACCAAAAAAAACCACTGAGACTGCATTTCTTTTTTGTATAGAAAAGGCTAACGCTGCTCCTACAGCCAGAGGAATTGTTCCGGCAACAATAGCAGAACTTCCTGGTAATCCCACTTCAGGTGAGGCAAGATGCATAGAACCTCCTCTGCCCCTTGAACATCCGGTCTCTTTGCCATATAATTCCGCCATCAGGCTCTTTATGTTACCACCTTTAGCAATATAATGTCCATGACTTCGGTGAGTACTGAAGACATAATCATCTCTTTGGAGATTGGCGCAAACACCTGTTGCTACTGCTTCCTGGCCAATATATAGATGGACGGGACACTTAATTTCTTTTTTCGAAACAAGTTCAGCCACCCTTTCTTCAATCTTACGGACTCGAAGCATAGTTTCATATACTCTTCGCAAGACTTCTGATGGGATATTTATGTCTGTTCTCTTCATTTTCTATCCTCATAACGTTTGATTGATCTCTCATAGAGTCTTTCCACTTTTCCCATCTCCTTCTTCCAGTCGTTTCTCTCTTCGATTATTTGTCTGTTGACTTGCCCAAATTTCTCTCGAAGGTCTTTATCATGTATAAGACAAATAATCCTTGAAGCTAAGACCTCAGGATTCCTCAAGGGTATAATAAATCCATTTAAGCCGTCTTCAACCCATTTTCTATTGTCCCCAAAGTCAGTAATTACCACCGGCAATCCACAAGCCATTGCCTCAGCGGTGCATGCAGCAATCCCGCCATCTGATAGTGAAGTAGACACATAAATATCCACTGACCTCAAGTATAAGGGAAGTTCATCATTTGGAATATACCCTACAAATCTGATGCTCCCTGAAACCCCCAAAGAATCAGCCAATTTCTTCAGTTCTGGCTCTTCAGAACCACCTCCAACAATTATTAATTTTACCTCTGGAACTTCCCTTAGCACAAGAGAGGCAGCTCTAATTAAAGACGCAACATCATATAGTGGAAAAAGGCTTCTCAGGCTTATTATCGTAGGAGAATCGAAAATTTCCAATTTCTCTAATAACCTATTATCCTTATGACCTGGAGTAAATTTTTTGGTATCAATTCCAAAATTGATGAGCTTAATCCTTTCCGGATTCACCCCTAATTCTTTAAATAATTCTTCTATATGTTCTGCATCACAGGTTAATAAATCACCATTTTTTAATATAAATCTCACAAGCCATCTCAATGCTTGAGATTCCTTTGCCTTAATCAAAAGTTCAGGGTCCCAAGCAGTCAGCACAAGAGGATGAAAGTTAATAAGAGCAAATACAAAGGCAGAAAGTGTAATATGGTGAAAATGAATAATATCAGGATTTATCTCTTTTATCAACTTTTTTAACCTACCGTAAAGCATAAGTATATCTATTAAAGGAGATGAGCATAAATTTCCTCTTGTGTGCTTGAGAATGTGTATGTTAACACCTTGAATATCAAAATCATGAAGAGGTAATATAGATATAATATGTACTTCATGTTTTCTTTCTACAAAATATCTCACCCATTTTTTAAAATGAACACTTTGAACAAGTCCAAAATAGAGTATTTTCATTTGGTTATGTAACTTCTCTCCGGGTAATTTTTGTGAAGTTTCTTCAAGAAGGAGAGGTCTTCGAATCTTACTTACTCCATAAATTACAAACCTTCCTATAAAAATTATTGCAATAAAAGGTAATAAAAGAATGATCGATCCAAGTGAAAAAAAGAAATGACAATATTTCTCTAACATTTTTAACCACAACCAGTTGCAATATGTAATAAATACTCTCTCCTCAATATCAATTCCAATAACATATCTTGCCTTACTCAATCTGGCTATTTTATTAATTTGATGGTATCCCTTCGCAGAATAATAAGGAGCATTATATAGAATAACAAAGACATCATAGCTGCCCCTAATTTTATCCCATAATTCTTGAGCTATATTCTTGACCTTAAAGTGACCTTTATCGTATATCAAAACCTGCCGAATCTCTTCTTTGGCATCAAGTTCTTTCTTTACTCCGGACTGAGCCAAGATATCAATAACGATATCTTGGCCCATACTTTTTTTTAGAGTCTTTAAATTAGAATAGAACTGGTTCATCCTACAGGATTTTATTATTAAAACTCTTTTAATTTCTGTATTTTGTAAATTCATCTCATCCTCTTTTTAAGGTTTAAAAAGCATCTCTGTAAATTATATAAGACCGTTTTTAAATGATAAAAAAAGACTACAAAAACTAAAGGGATACCAAAGATCAAAAATAGTGGCATAATAATTACCACAAAGAAAAGAGGTTCTAAAATTAAGCTTTTAAATATTTCCTCTTTTCTGCTAAATGGTTTAAATTTATTCATAACTGTAATACCCACTCTCTTTTTAGCTTTAATCAAAGAAGCGAAGAATCGAACATTTCTATACCACATTATATTTTCAGAGTAGTATATAATTGCTACTAGATTATATTCTTTTTTCCTTAGTCGATGAATTAGAGGTAGGTATCTAAAAGTAGTAATTCTTCCACTCTTTCCTACAATTACTCTGTCTACAAGATCACTTTCTTCAACCTTATCTTTCACCTCTGGTTGAACTAATATAGAAATTTCTGCATTAGGATATTCTTTCCGTAATTCTTTAAGTGCATTAAATATTCTCTCTAATGGTGCTGATCTTATAACTAAGACTGAATCTAATTTATCTTTCTCTTTCAGCATAACCCTTATAATCTCCTCATATGTTAATTTCTTCCAACTTTTACCTTTTTTGTCGTTACTAAATAATCCTCATCATTCTTAGACATCTTAACGTTTCCTCTATAAGCAAATGATTGCGACCTAGAATCGCCTGCAATCTCTCAGTTATTACAAACTCATAGTACCTTTTACAGTAACCTGAGAAAAATCGTCCTCCATGCCTTCTACTAACAAGGCAATCTTCCCGTAGCCACATTTTACGTATTTCTTTTTTTGAACCAGTAGTAGCACTTTCTTTATGTATTCTAAAATTAGAGAGTGTCTTCTTGATTTGATGTATTGGAAACGCTTTCGCTACCCTTATCAAATAATCAAGATCATTTCCTAGAGTATCGTACATCCCTACTCTCTCAATAACCTCTCGCCTATAAAATGATGCAGAAGTAGGTACATAGCAACCTTCATTTATTATTTCTTCTAAATCAAAATCTTTAGCTTGGCCTTTCATTATTATTTCGCCTTTTTCATTAATATAATTGCAAATACCAAATACAAAGTAAGCATCTTGATTTAATCTGAAGAAATCAACTACTGCTTGAATAGCACCAGGTTCAGACATATCATCTGAACCTAACTCCCCAAAAATTTCCCCCCTTGCCATTCTTAAGCCCTTGTTCCAAGCATCTCCAGATCCTTTATCCGATTCTGAAATAAATCTTACTCGGTCAGAATACCTGACTGCATAACTTGCTAATATCTCCACAGTTCCATCAGACGAATTCCCATCAATAAAAATATGTTCAATATAAGGGTAACTCTGACTCAAAATACTTTGAATACAATGCTCTAGGTATTTAGCACCATTAAAAATTGGAGTAATGATGCTTACTAGTAAATCGGTTTTACAATTAAAAATGTTTTCACATTGAGATCCGTTGTTATTCATTTTTCAATTTTTCTTTCAGAGATTTTAGAAAATATAAAGTCCATGTATATTTTATAGATTTAATTTTACTTTACTGCGAATATATTAAAATAATTATTTTACTTCAGTTAAGCTCTTTCCTATTATCTCTTCTATTTCTATGTAAGAACAATCTTTTTAAATCCTCTAAATACTCTTTTTATTTTATATAAAATAAACAAAAAAGCTAAGGAAGTAACGATTATTACCAATATAGGAAATATTAACAATCTTAAAATTAACTTTAAAATAATATCTCTAAACAACACTTCCTTTAAACTAAAAGGAATAATTAGATTTTCAATTGTTATCCCCACACATTTTTTTGTTTTAATTGCCAAAGCAAATTTCCTTAGATTGTCATAGAAACTTATATCTTCAATATTGTATATAATTACCACCAAGTCAAACATTTTCTTTCTTAGCTCAGCTATTAAAGATAAGTGTTTAAACAAACTTACCTTTCCTCTCTTCATCCCAACAATTATCTCACCCATAAAGCCACTCTTCTCAATCTCTTCTTTTACCTCTTTCTGAACCAATAAAATAATCTTTGCATTTGAATATTCATCTCGCAATTTATTAATAGCATTAAATGTTCTCCCTAAAGGTGTTGATCTAATAACTAATATTGAATTCACTTCTTCCTTCATTACATCATTTCTCCTTATCTACTAATAATCGACAAAAAATTAAAACAAATACTACCTATTCCAACTTGCGCAAGAGTTAACATGACCATTCCAGCACATGTCGAACACGATTATCTTTAATAAAGCCGGCGAGTAAATCTCATCTCTATCCAAGTAACGAACACCACGATTTGATCCTAGAACTATAGCTTTTATAGTTAAAAATAACTCACAAATAGATCCAGTCAGGATTTCTCTTACCTTCAATGATATATTCAATGTTTTCTGCAAAATAATCTTCAGATTTTCCAACATTACAAATTGAAGAATTCCGATATTCCTTAATCCTTAAACTAAATTCATCTTTATTAGCTATCAAGATTTTGATTTTATCCAGCATCCCATCAACATTCTGTACTACATAGCCAATTATACTCCTATCGATAAAGTATTGATAAGTACCAAATATCCGCATTGTCTCAGCCTCATTATGCTGGAAAAACACTACTGGCCTTAAAGTAGTAAATGCATATGTATAAGCAGTACCAGACATATCTGTCACCATCAAAGCCGCTCGAGAATAACTATACATGTAGAAATCAACATTATCATCAAAGATAAATTTGTCGTAATCATTGTACTTATTAACAATACTTTGTATTTCTGGGTAACATAAACTATGTGGATGTGGCCTAAATATCAGATCATATTCTGTAAAATTATCAAGAATCGCCTTGATAATCTCATCACTATGCTGAAAAGTAACCACTATACCTTCCATTTCCTTCATCCATTTTCCTGGTGGCATTGTTGGTGCATACACTATAGCATTTGCTTTTTGTCTGTGTTTTTCAAAGTATTCAAGATTTCTATCAAGCTTTGGATATCCACCCATAATTAAGCATATTTCCTTCTCTGTTGCCACATTAGCCAAAAACCTCTGTTTGCCCACAGAAATTAGATGCTTGAGACGATTTGATAGAAAACGAGATGATAGGAAATAATAGTCAATACCTAACACAATTTTATAATGATATTCTATGTCAGGAAGAGGAGAATCATGTATATCATGGAAAAAATGTACCACCTTCCCTTTAACTTTTATATGGTCAAATGGACCCACTTGAGTACTAATAAATACATCAATGAAATCCATATTACTAAGCATATTATTCGGTATATAGAAAACGTCCTTCTTTTGCTCGCAATCATAATTACATACTTCACCTAACAACGTGAACACATTATAACCTCTATTTCGTAGTTTATTGATGATATTTCCGACATGTGCTCTATAACCTTGAGTAGGAAAACAAATAGCAATGGTTTTTTTACTTCGGTCAATGAATTCTCTTATCTTTTCTTTTTGTAATTCTACTAACTTAAAAAGCATTAGCTCGGCATTCACTAGATCATTTGTCGATAGCGAAGATAGAAAGTTCTCTTCCTTCTCATTATTATTAAACAAGGACTTAAGCCAAAATCTCATGCCCTTACAACTGCCTAAATCTTCTATTATCTTCTTCTTAAATTGATTCCCAATTATGGGTATAATTGCCATAAAAGAATAAGCAATCTTTTTGCTATGTTGGAACTCTGCAGTTACTCTTTTATAAAGAAAATGTATTATAGGAAAGAAATGGGCTATCCTTTTACAATACTTATATATTTGCGCCTTCATTCGCATCTTAATCAAAACTCATATTCTTTAACATATTAAAACTAAATATTGTTGTCATTATTACCATCATGCTTTATTTAAATGGAAAAAGGTAAAGAAATTAAAATAAGAGAAAATTATGCCAAAAATCGAAAAACAGCAAAACATCGCATAAAAACCTTACTCTTATCTGATGAATATCTAAGTACTGAGCATAAGTTTTTTGGCATTCGGCTTAAACATTCTAAATTAGAAATACAAATATCGAAATACTAAACAAATCTTAAATTCTAATTTTCAAAATCTTAAACATCTGTTTTTAACATTGAGGTTTTGGTCACTTGAATTTGTTTTGAAATTCCGTACTTAGCACTTCGGATCTTACATTCAATATCAATTTTTAAAGCGTTTATAATACCTAATTAATTTTGCCATAGGCACTAATGTAACAACAGTTGCTAACTTAATAATACTTTTAAGCTCTATTAAAAATAACAGATCAAACATATGTCCTGCTGTAACGCATTCAAATCCATGCCGCATAAAATCCTGAGCTTGACCACGAAGGATATCTTTCCAGTATAAACAAATCCTTATCGTATCAAACTATTTTCCTAATTCTTCCAAATATCGACAGTAACTGTGAACATCAAATTTTACATTACGCCAATGGGTGGAATGAAGAGGAAATACTAACAAGTTTTTTCCAAGTTTTTGCTTTTCAAGATTAAGGGCACCTGCATCTAAAAAATGGGGTACATAATTCAGCATTGGACCTATTGAAAACAATGCCTTATCAGTCTTTTCTCGAAAAACAACGTAACGAGATGGTGCAAAAACAAATATTGCTGGAAGTGGCGAATCAATATCACTCTTCTCGACATATTTACCTCCAAAAGCCCCATGCTCAATCACTGCTTTGATTTGATATTGAAGTGGGAATTTTGCATATTGCTTTAGAATCGTTGCATGACCATAATAATCATTTGATTTGTGTATTTCTGATGTAGTTAGAGGCCTGTCTTCTGCCAATTCGTAAAGCTCTCCAAGTGATAACTTCATCTTTAGCTCCTGTTAAGAAACTATCTTTTGGGCAGTAACAACAATAGTTGTTCCAAAAGATTTTGGTGAAATCAGTTTTAAAAACTTATAGATGAGATTGCCAACAAAATTCAGTTGAAATCCTTGGGATCTCGCAATCTTCTCATCTACATCTTTTGATTTGCGAAATATCCTAAATTTATGCAGAAAGGGCACATTGGTAACTAATTCACATCTTTCAATATCCAAGAACTGTTTCTTTAATATTTCCATGAATTCTTTTTGCTTAAAGCACCATTTATGAAATTTCTCACCTTTTGCCCCTTTCAAATCAGAAATGAAATCAATTAACCAATTTTCAAGGTTGTCTGCACGTACAGATGCAACCATATGTCCTCCTGACTTTAAACAACGGACTGTTTCTTTAACTGCTCTGTCAATATCTTCGAGTTTTTCTATACTATGATAAACACCGAGCGCCAAAATATTATCGAACTGTTCGTTTCCATAAGGCAATGATGTTATATTCCCAACTCGAATGTCTAATTCCGGATTACTATTATTTACCTTTTGAATGGCAACTTCACTGTAATCGCAGCCGGCAATATTAGACCCTCTGCAAAATAAGAAATTCAATTAAAAGAATAAATATTACCTATTATGTTTTTTTATTTTATTTTCT
>JASEHU010000389.1 GCA_030018635.1 bacterium | reverse complement strand
TGAATTCTGACTACTGGAGCACCCACAATATCAAATGTTATGAACCAGTAGTGCCTCTTCAAGATTGAATTCGTGGGTAGAAAGGAGGTTCAAGGATTAATTATGAAAGAAGACAAATTCAAAGATGAATGTGGGATTTTCGGTGTATATGGTTATCCAAAGGCGGCTAAACTTACCTATCTGGGTATTTTTGCCTTGCAACATCGAGGACAGGAAAGTGCCGGGATTGTTACCTCAGATGGTAATGAATTGATTAGCCATCGCGGTATGGGGTTAGTTACGGATGTATTCGATGCTCATCGAGTTCATGAATTGATTGGTAAAATAGCTATAGGGCATGTTAGATACTCAACTACCGGTGCCAGTCGCTTTGAGAATGCCCAACCCCTGACTATAGCCTCATCTTCAAAGGGTCCTCTATCCATTTGCCATAATGGTAATTTAGTCAATGCTACTCAATTACGAATTAAATTAGAAAAGAGGGGCGCTGTTTTCCAAACTACCTCTGATTCAGAGGTTATTATCCAACTTATTATCAAATCCAAATTTCCACAATTACCTGAAGCAATAAGTGATGCCCTGTCCGAGGTTAAGGGAGCGTATTCGTTATTGTTGATGACCCCTGATGAATTGATTGGAATTCGTGACCCATTAGGTTTCAGACCGTTATGTATCGGCAGATTGGGAAAGGCTTACATATTGGCTTCGGAGACTTGTGCCTTAGACCTGGCTGGGGCTGTTTACCTTCGTGATGTTCAACCTGGTGAGATGGTCATTATTAATAGTCAGGGTTTGAAATCCCATCGACTGCTTACTACTCATCAACCTGAGCTTTTTGAGGCTTGCCTCGGTGGAGAAGAACCCGAGCCTAAGGAGACACAATGTATCTTTGAATTTATTTATTTTGCCCGACCTGATAGTAAAATATTTGGTGAAAATGTCTATGAGATAAGAAAAGAATTAGGCAGACAATTAGTCAGAGAATACCCAATAGAAGCAGATGTAGTCATTCCTGTTCCGGATTCAGGGGTTTGCGCGGCTCTTGGTGTATCTGAGGAAGCTGACATTCCCTATGAATTAGGATTGATGCGTAATCACTATGTGGGAAGGACATTTATTGACCCAAAACAGGCAATACGGGAGATGGGTGTCCAGATAAAATTAAATCCGGTTCGGAAGGTAATAGAAAACAAGAGGATAATTGTGGTTGATGATTCGATTGTTCGAGGGACTACCTGTCAAAAGATAATGAGGATGTTACATGATGTGGGAGCAAAAGAAATACATTTACGAATAAGCTCCCCGCCAATCAAATTCCCTTGTTTTTATGGTATCGATACGCCTACCTCCAAGGAATTAATTGCCGCTAATCACTCAATCGAAGGAATAAGGAATTTTGTGAATGTAGATACCTTGGGGTATTTAAGCATCGATGGACTTTTAAAACCTGTGAGAAATTTCAACAAAGGTTTTTGCCTCGCCTGCTTTAACGGAGATTATCCAATTAAGGAAATGAAGGGGAGATAGAAAGTAATTACTGAACTTTTGCAATTTTTGTAGTCATTCACGACTTGAAATTTGAAATTGGA
>JASEHU010000388.1 GCA_030018635.1 bacterium | reverse complement strand
TTAACCTCAACCTTGAGCCTTGAACCTTTTTCAACTGATAACTGAGGGATTACAAATTTCTAAACTTTTTACTTGCATCATCTCCAACTTCGTGGTATAATTTAATTACCAAAAGGAGGTGGTAAAAAATGGCTTTATCAGAGGAGAGAAGACAAGAAATCATAGAGGAGGAAAGGTTAAGAAGGAGTATTCGGAACCCGGGTGTAGCGGCAGTGCTTTCTTTTTGTTTTAATGGGCTGGGACAAATCTATAACGGTGAGATTAAAAAAGGGATGAGTATTATGTCCTTCTCGGTTATATTTATGACTTGCATTATCATTACAGCCATCTATCTTATGTATATTTTCTGGGCAGGCCCTCAAGATATACTACGATTAGGTATCTGGCTGATACTTTTCGCCTTAAGTATTATTGCTGTGGCTGCCGTAGGAATTTATAGCATCTACGATGCCTATCGTGGGGCTAAAAAGGTGAGAAATTAAGGAAGTGAAAGACTATAAAAAGATATTAATTATTCGCCTGAGTTCTATTGGGGATATTGTCTTATCCTCACCTTTAATTAGATTGGTGAGACAGAGATTCCCACAGGCAAAGATTGATATGCTTGTGTGTACAGAGTTTGAGGAGTTGATTTCAGCCAATCCTAATTTAAGCCAGGTGATATTATTTGACCGCAAAACAGGGCTAAAGGGACTTTTGCGGCTGGGTAAAAAGATAAGAAAAGAAGGCTATGATTTAGTTATTGATATTCACAAGAAATTGCGTAGTTTCATTATTTGCCGGATAAGTGGTGCAAAACAAACGGTATCCTACAATAAGCATTCCTTCCTGCGATTCTTGTTAGTTGAATTCAAGATAAATCGCTTCGTCCAAACCCCTTATGTGACTAATCTTTATTTAAAATCCGTGGAGAGATTTGGGATTAAAGATGATGGACAGGGATTGGAATTTAACATTACCACAGCAAAAGATATGGGTATTTTAGAATTCCTTCGTCAGGAAAGGGTAAGTAAAAAATACCCTTTAATTGGTCTTGCCCCGGGTGCACACTGGAATACCAAGAGATGGCCAAAGGAGCGATTTATTGAATTAGCTAATTTACTCATCCAGAGGAAGAATGCGACCATAGTCATTTTTGGAGGTAGGGCTGAGGTTGTGTTAAGTAACGAGATAGGTGGCTCATTACTTAATAAACCACTCATAGTCGCCGGGAAGGTTTCACTTATGGAAACAGCCGTCTTACTTAAAAGATGCAATGTACTTGTTACCAATGATAGCGGTGTCCTGCATATTGCCGCGGCAGTCAAAACACCGTTAGTGGCCATATTTGGTCCAACGGTGAAGGAATTCGGTTACTACCCCTATCGGGTGGCTAACCGCGTTATTTCTAAGGATTTACCGTGTAAACCCTGTACGACCAAAGGCACCCCCAAATGCAAAATAAATACCTTTGACTGTATGAGACTTATCTCAACGGATGAGGTATTAAAAGCAGTTGAAGAATTGTTAAATTAAAACGGATTGTACAGATTAACACGGATTCTTTTATAATAACTGAACTTTTGCAAATTTTGTAGAAACCCAGTAAAATACCACCTTTCATTA
>JASEHU010000387.1 GCA_030018635.1 bacterium | reverse complement strand
TTAGAAATTGGAAATTGGGCTTTCACGCTTTCTCCAATTTCTAATTTCCAATTTCGAATTTCTATTTTCCATTTTTTTAACCGCAAGCTTTCACACAAAAGTGAACCATCCCAAATAATCGGAGAGTGTAAGATATGGTTAAAGATAGCCAAAAAGGGATAACTAAATCAATCGGGATAGTAAGTCTGGGCACATTTACTTCACGGATTCTGGGTTATGTCCGTGATGTTCTGATTGCCAACCGATTTGGGGCATCGACTATTTCAGATGCCTTTTTTATTGCCTGGCGAATACCAAACAGCCTGCGGGAATTACTGGGTGAAGGGGCATTGAGTGCCGCTTTTATCCCTATCTTTACTGAATATTTCAAGACAAAGGATAAAAAACAAGCCTGGCGATTAGCCAGTCTGATACTCAATGGACTTTTAATTATCTCCATGTTAATTACCCTGCTGGGGATAATCTTTGCCCCATTAATTATCACCATCATTGCCCCCGGCTTTCTGGGTAAAGATACCTTTTCACTAACCGTAACGCTTAATCGGATAATGTTCCCTTTTACCATCTTTATCTGTTTGGCGGCATTGGTGATGGGTATCCTTAATTCCTGTCAACGCTTTGCCCTGCCGGCATTTGCCCCGGCGGTATTAAATCTTTGTTTGATTCTGTCCATATTCTTTTTATGCCCAAAATTTCATCAACCTATCCTTGGTTTAAGTATAGGGCTTTTAATAGGTGGACTATTTCAATTGATAGTCCAGATTCCACCACTTATTAAAGAAAAGATGGAGTATAGATTGATAGTGGATCTTTTTGACCCGGGGGTAAAAAGGATAATTTTATTGATGATTCCTCGAACAATTGGTGCGGCGGTGACCCAATTCAATATCTTTATTTCTAATTTATTAGCCTCTTTTCTGGCCAGCGGGAGTATTTCTTCGTTATTTTATGCCAATAGATTGGTTCATTTTCCCTTAGCGATGTTTGGCATAGCCACCGGCACGGTTTTATTCCCAACGATGTCCAGACAGGTAGTTGATGGTAATCTGGATGGATTAAAAAAGACCCTTGCCTTTGGTTTAAAAATGGTGATTTTGACCTGTCTTCCTGCGGCTATTGGTTTGATGGTGCTTGGAAAACCCATTATCCGGCTTTTATTTGAACATGGACACTTTGATATATTTGCCACCAATATGACCTATTTAACCCTGTTTTTTTATGCCGTGGGGCTTTTAGGCTTTGCCTCGTTGTATGTAATAGTTCCGGCATTTTATTCCCAACAAGACACCTTGACCCCGGTAAAAACCGGTATGATTTCGGCTACAGCCAATATTATCTTTAGCCTTTTATTAATGCGGCCATTAGAACAAGGTGGGTTAACCTTGAGCCTTTCTTTAGCCGGATACCTAAATGCAAGTTTGTTATTGATAAAGTTACGGCAAAAGATTGGACCACTTGGGCTAAAACAAATATTTCAATTTTTCCTTAAAGTCTTCTTTGCCTCAATCTTAATGGGTATATTTTGCCTGCTCATTATGCTCATAGAAATAGGTGTTTTTTATCAGGTAGTAACAGGGATAATTGGCGGATTGACAGTTTTATTTTTATGTTGCAAGTGGCTAAAAATAGAGGAACTCGGGTCTCTTTTAAAATTGTTTAAGAGAGGATAATTCTAATTAGGAACTGTTAATAAATAAGTGTTACAACTTGCTTCAGTATATCTGAATGGAG
>JASEHU010000386.1 GCA_030018635.1 bacterium | reverse complement strand
TCTACATTCTACATTTTAACTGTATTCTCGTAAGATTAAAATGACTTTTCGCACAATCAGACTTTAGACCTTATTTTTCCTCTTCCCTGGCGATTATTTCCAGGAAGGTTTGAACTACCTGCGGGTCAAACTGCGTCTCTGTACATTCTTTTATTATCTCTACAGCCTCTTCCATGGATTTTGCCTGGCGATAAGGTCTGTCGGAGGTAATGGCATCGAAGGCATCGGCTACCGCAATAATTCTGGCACCCAATGGTATCTGCTCTCCTTTTAATCCATCAGGATAACCTTTACCGTTATAATGTTCGTGATGATGACGAACAATGGGCAATATCTCCCGTAAGAAGGCGATTATCCGTAAGATAGATTCACTTTTGATGGGATGGTGTTTCATTTGCTCATATTCCTCATCCGTTAATTTCCCCGGTTTAAGTAACACATCATCACTTATACCAATCTTACCTAAGTCATGGAGTAGTCCTGCATATTTTATTGTCTCAATTTCTCGGATGTTAAACCCAAGTCTTTTAGCTATTTCAGCCGAATAATGAGTTACCCGTTCGGAATGTCCTCGTGTATATGGATTTCTCGTTTCTATTTCTGAAGCCAATGCCTCAACCGTGCTGGTGTAGAGTTCCTGCATATCTAAATAAATCCGGGCATTCTCTAAGGCAATAGCCACCTGTGGGGCTAAGGTGGAAAGCATTCTTAGATTATCTTCCGTAAAGGCATCAGGTTGAAAACTTGAGATACTTACCGCACCGATTGTCTCATCTTTAGCCACCAGAGGAAGACTTAAGGTCGAATTAATTGTCTGAGTAGTAACCTCCTCGGTCTTTGTCTTAATTTCTTTTTGAATAATAATTGGGTTTTTATCAAATCTCCAATTTATAGATTTTCGAAGAATATCAATTAAATGGGACTTGATTTCCTCTATTGATTTTTCTGAAATGGTTGTTGAAGAAATTATATTTAACACCCCTTGTTCCGGATTGAGCAAAAGTAGGGCTAAGACATCAAATTTTATCATCTCCTCAAGGGTTTTTGACATTAATTTTACTACCTGTCCCTGGTCAAATGTAGCCGTAAGCAACTTACCGATTTTATTCAAAATAATAAGTTCATCGGTATGTTTTTGTGCCGTAGCAAAAAGCATAGCATTTTCTATGGCTACCGCCGCTTGGGCCGCAAATATAGTCATAGGACTTATATCTTCTTGCGTAAAACTATTTTCAGCCGTCGTGTGATTCAAATTAAGCACCCCAATGACCTCATCCTTAACCTTCAATGGGACAGAGAGTGCAGATTTGATCTGTTTCCTTTCCTTAAGGTCCGAAAATCTGGGATTTTCGCTGAGAATCTGATGGGTAAGAAGTAAAGGCTTGCCCTCTTTAGCCACTAAGCCGGCAATCGGTTCTCCTATTTTAATCCTGACCAACTTTTGGGTAGCCTCCGAAAGCCCATAAGCAACCTTAATGGTTAGTATTTGCTTTTTCTCATCTAAAAGCATTAATGAACCCTGGTCCGCTTTAGTCACCCTGATACTTGAATCCATAATTAAATTCAACAAATCTTCTAATTCACAGGTAGAGCTCATCAATTCTGAGATTTTATAAAGCTCTTCTAAATATGATTTACTTTTTTCCTGAATCATTTTTCCTCCAATAAGTCGTATAGATAATGTCAAAAACTTTCGACCTGTGCAATCGACATTTATTGACAATTTGTAAGAATTTAGGTAAAAT
>JASEHU010000385.1 GCA_030018635.1 bacterium | reverse complement strand
ACTCCTGGATTCTATCATAGATACCCCCAATATCAAATGGAATGACCCATTAGTTACCGTAGATAGTAAAATAATTTATTTTTCATATAGAAGGGAGTTGAAAAAGATATGCCAGCAAAGGTAGATATTCGAAGGGATGAATCCCTGGATAATGCTTTAAGAAGATTTAAGCGTTCTTGCCAACAGGCAGGTGTAATTACGGAAATGAAGAAACGTGAGCATTATGAAAAACCAAGTGAAAAAAGAAGAAGAATTATCGCTCGCAGGAAAAAAAGGATTTGAATTGAGGCTTTTGTTTATGAGGAGTTGCAAGTGGAAAGTAGTAGTAGTATTATTATGGTTATTGGTATTAAGCCAATTAGGAATTAAAGGGGTTTCTGCGACAAGTAATCCCTGGCCTATGTTTCAACATGATTCACAACGGTCAGGGGAAACTACCTGTATCGGAATAAAACAGCCTTTTCTTAAATGGAGTTATTTCGCTAATAGCTATATATTTGCCTCATCTGTCATAGATTATTACGGGAAAATCTATGTGGTAACAGAAGATGGAAATTTACACATTATTGCTTTGTCAGGACAAAAGGAAAAGATTATACCTGTTGGGGTTAAAATTGATTCAACACCTGCTATCTCAAAGGATGGTTCTATTTATGTAGGTGTAAGTGATGGGCATGTGCTCTGTTTTAACTCAGAGGGGAAAAATCAATGGATCTATTCTACTAAAAGTAGGATTAAAACATCTTCTGTTGCCCTGGGTAATGATGGAACAATCTTTATCGGAACAGAAGATGGAATACTTCATGCCATAAATAAAGATGGAAGCCCCAAATGGCAATACAAGGCAGGAAGTAACATTCAATCTTCACCTGCCATTAGCCATGAAGGTATAATTTATATTGGTTGTAAAGATGGTAGTCTCCATGCGATAAGTTCAGATGGAGGTTTTAAATTCAAAAAGGATGTTACCAAATCTATCTTTTCATCACCTGCCATTGATTCAAAAGGAAATATTTATATTGGTTCTGCAAATAAAATTTTATCAGTCATAACTAAAGACGGAGAGGTTCGTTCTATCCCGATTAAGGCTCAAATCTATTCTTCTCCTGCCGTAGCAAGAGATGGTTCTGTCTATATTGGTACTGCTGATGGGCTTGTTGGAATTACTAAAAAAGGTATCTGGTGTGCCAAAACAGGTAAGATTTTTAATTGTGCACCGGCTCTTAGTTCAGATGGTATAATTTATGTTGCCTCTTTTGACGGTAGGATTCATGCTGTTGACCAGGAAGGAAAACTAATTTGGAGTTATGAAATTGGTTTTGGGCCTACATCGCTGGCTATCGGCCAGGATGGAACTATATATGTTGGTACTCGGGACAGAAATTTGTATGCTATTGGTTCCGGAATTACAGCCGAAGAATCTGAAGTGCCCAGGATAGTAAAAAAGGTGGTAAAGAAGGTAGAAGAAGTAAAGAAGGAGGAAATAAAACCTGTTGCACCTCCAGAGCCGGCCATTGAAGAAAAGGTTGTCCCTACACCTGTTGCACCGCCGAAACCACCTGTCAAGGAAAAGGTTGTTCCTCCGCCTACGGTTGTTACACCTCCAGAGACGGCCATTGAAGAAAAGGTTGTCTTGCCACCTGCACCTGTTGCACCGCCGAAACCACCTGTCAAGGAAAAGGTTGTTCCTCCGCCTGCGGTTGTTACACCTCCAGAGCCGGCCATTGAAGAAAAGGTTGTCTTGCCACCTGCACCTGTTGCACCGCCGAAACC
>JASEHU010000384.1 GCA_030018635.1 bacterium | reverse complement strand
AAAGTTAGGAAAGGAAAGTTTTTCTCTGATGTCTCTCTCTTTACCTGATACCTGATACCTGAATGCTTACTTTTTCCTCAATCCTAAGATTAATCTTACTTCACCCTTACCCAATTTAGTTCGCTGGGCTATTTCATCAATCGATAGCCCTTCATCGGATAGTTTGTATATTTGGCTGTGAAGGATTTCACGATTTTTCTTGTCTTTATTTGTGGGTAGTTTTGCCTCTTCTGTTTTTAAGACAGGTTTAGCAATTACCCCTTCGGTTCTCGGTAAAGAAGAAACCATAGAATCAACCGTTATCAGTCTGCTCTCTATCTCGCTTAGTGTTTTTTCTAACCCCTTGTTTTTCTTGTTGATAGGCTCTATTTTTCTCTCTATCTTATCTTCGATTTCAATCATCATTCGTTCATTAGAAACCTGCATCTTCTTAAATTCATTCTCGATTGGTTTATATAACTCCATACTTGTTTGATAAGCCAATTCTTTAACACTTAATCCTTTTAGTGCATCTAAGGGAGCAAGCCTTTTATCAAATTCTCCAAACATCTTTTCTAATCCTTGGTAAGACCCCTGTAATTCTTTTATACCCGATTCAAGTGGTTTTAAAGCTTCTTTAGATGTCTCACTAACAACTTCATCTATCGAAGTACCTTTCAAGGAAGCAACAGGAGAAAGTTTTTTCTCTACATTTTCTATTGTTTTCTCAAATTCCCGATAGCCTGCTTGTAACTCTTTTATATCCTCAACTAAGGATTTATACTGAGCAGGTTTTTCTACAGCAATTCCTCCGATTTCTGCTAAAGAAACCAATTCCTTTTGTCTCCATAGATATCTCACAAACAAAAAGAGAATTAAGGTAAAAAGTCCTGAGAGAATAATCCCCCATCTCAAGACAGGATTTATCCTTTGAAAGGCAAATTCCGGCTTTTTCGTCACGGTCTCTTCGGCCGGTGGCGGAGGGACAGGTGGGATGATTTCTTCTTCCTCTTCTACTGGGGAAGGAGTTATAGGTCTTGTAGGTTTTATAGGACTTATTGGACTTATTGGTTTTCCTGGTGTGACTTTAGGTAAAAATTCCTCTCCTGGGGCTAATTGCAAGAAATACCTGGAACCTTCCGGCATAACAGCTTGTGGTTTTGCAGGAGGTTTTGCCTTGACTATAACCTTTGGAAGTTCCTCTTCCCCCTCTGCAAATTTCAATCCCAATCGTTTAGATTCTTCCTCTTTTACCTCTTTGAGTTCAGGAGGAACAACCTCAGATATCTCCGCTATCTTAGATAGCTTAGGACGCATCCCTTCAACTCGAGGTGATACCTCTCGAGGTGATACCTCCTTTTTAATCTCTTCCACCTTTCCCTCTACCTTTGAAGGTAAGGGAATTGCTGAACCAATAGGTTTGATTAAATCTTCTCCATCATTTCTTAAAGAAAACTGTCCTATTTTCGAGGCAGAGATGTTACCTCGAGTTACCTGTGCTTTTGAAAGTTCTTGAGCATAGCCTATTCCCAAACTACCTATCATAAATATAAGTGACACCAATAAAAATCTTAAGAAAGTTTTTATCATGATTGTTTCCTCCCATTTTAAAAGAGTTGGACAAGTTGCATAAATCAGACAAGTTAAAGAATAGTATATCTTATTATATTATATTTTGTCAAGTGTTTTTTATGTAAAAAATTAAAAAGTTTATAAAAAAGGTTGACAATAAGAAAAAAATAGAGTAAAATGTCTTGATTAGTGATTAGTGATTAGTGATTAGTGATTAGTGATTAGTGATTAGTGATTA
>JASEHU010000383.1 GCA_030018635.1 bacterium | reverse complement strand
TCCTGAATTCTGACTACTGGAGCACCCACAATATCAAATGTTATGAACCACTATTACCCCTATCCTATAAATAGGAGGTTAACATGGATAAATTAATTAAAAGAATAGCAAGTAATCCAAACATTTGTAGCGGTAAACCTTGTATAAAAGGAACGCGAATTCCTGTACATATTGTGCTGGGTTTACTATCTGCAGGAGAGAGCTTTGTGGAAATTAAAAGGGCATATCCTATCATTGAGGATGAAGATATAAGGGCATGTTTATCTTATGCTTCAGTACTGGCTGATGAAGAAGCTGGAGTTGCCGCATGAAAATGTTTGCTGATGAAAATCTATTTGAACCTATCATTGAATTTCTAATGAGCCTGGGACATGATGTATTGAGTATTAGGGATGCAGGGTTATCTGGTATATCTGATGACGAAATTTATCAATTAGCCTGTAAGGAAAAGAGAATAATAATATCTATGGACAAAGATTTCTCGAGGATATTTAGATTTCCACCAGATAAATGTGGAGGCATTATTGTTATCAAGATTTACAAACGGACTCTTGACGAAACACTTAAACTATTCAAAAAATTTTACGGGTTTATAAAAGAAGAGGATGTATCTGAAAATCTAGTTATTATTACACCAGAAAATGTAAAGATAAGAAGATCAAAGAAGTGACATTTTTCATCATTTAGAGAAAAAAGAATACAAGGTCGTTCTATTCACCTGGGACGGAGCACTACTTATGCTTGTTGACCATGCAAAAATAACAATTCAATCTGGTAACGGTGGAAATGGATGTATAAGTTTTCGGCGGGAAAAATATGTTCCTTTTGGTGGACCTGACGGAGGTGATGGTGGGAAAGGTGGTAATGTAGTCTTTCAAGCCAATGAAGGATTAATCACCTTGCTTGATGTTCAAAAAAAACACTTTTACAAGGCACAAAATGGGGTTCATGGAAAAGGTAGTAACTGCTATGGGAAAAACGGTGAAGATTGTCTTATATTAGCACCGGTAGGAACACAAATTTTCGATGCCGAGACTAATGAACTGTTAGGTGACTTAATCCACCAAAATCAACAAATAATTGTTGCCTATGGTGGGGTAGGAGGACGAGGAAATAGCCATTTTGCTACCTCGACAAATCAGGCACCAAGAATTGCCGACGAAGGTAAACCAGGCGAAAAAAGAACATTAAATTTAGAATTAAAATTGATTGCTCAAGTAGGTTTAATAGGCTTTCCCAATGTTGGTAAATCAACCCTGCTTTCTAAAATATCCAAGGCTAAACCCAAAATTGCAGATTACCCATTTACTACCCTGTATCCTAATCTGGGGATGACTAAACTGGATGAAGAGACATCTATAATTACCGCTGATATACCTGGTTTAGTCAAAGACGCCCATAAAGGAATTGGACTTGGGCATAGATTCCTACGCCATATTGAACGAACTGAAATTTTAATCCATATCCTGGATATTTCAGCTGACCCAATTTCCCAATATAATACCTTGAATGAGGAATTAAAATTATATAACGAGGAATTGCTTAAAAAAAAGCAGATTATCGTGGTCAATAAAATGGACATACAGGGCAGTGTAGAGAAATTCAAAAAAGTAGTAATACCGTATTTCGCTTCATTAGGAATCCAACCGGTACCTATTTCCGGATTAACGGGAGAAGGGATAGATGAATTATTGAAGGTGTTGGGACAGATAGCCCCAGGGTAACCCCTGTTCACTGAGCAATTACCTTTTTCCGTAATCCCTCAGTTATCAGTTGTGAAGTAGGTTAGTTATCAACAGGTTCAAGGTG
>JASEHU010000382.1 GCA_030018635.1 bacterium | reverse complement strand
GACTCCTGGATTCTATCATAGATACCCCCAATATCAAATGGAATGACCCATTAGACCTATTCCTAAGGAAAAAAGAGGAAAAAAATGCCAAAACTATCTATAACTAAATTTACCCAGATTTTAACAGAAAGGGGTTTAATCTCGCATGAAGATTTGAATAAGGCGATGTTAAAACATGAGGAAGATGCTATTTCTTTAGAGGAGGCAGTCATTGAATCCGGATTGATCGAGAAGAATAAACTTATGCAAATAAAGGCAGAATGTCTTAATTTGGAATATATAGATTTAGTCAATAAAACAGATTATGAAGAATATGTCAGAATTATACCGGAGACAATGTGTCGAAGGTATCAATTGATTTGTATCAATAAAGTAAAACAGAGATTAATTTTGGCCATGGAAAATCCATTGGATGTTTTTGCCATTGATGATGTTAGGTTAAGAATGGGTTGTGTGGTCGAACCTGTATTGAGTTATGGAGGTGATATTAAAAAGGCAATAATTAAGGTTTATGGAGAGAGTTCATGGCAAGACTTAATTAATAAGGTAGAAGAAGAGAAGGTAAATGTGGTAAAAGAAGAGGGGAAGGAAGAAACAGCTGTAGTCATTGATGCCCCTTTGATTAAATTAGTTGACCAGATTATTGCTCAGGCTGTTGAGCGTAAAGCAAGTGATATTCATATAGAACCATTTGAGCGGGATTTAAAGGTTCGCTATCGGATAGATGGAATTATGCAGGAGGTAATGTCTTTGTCTATGGAGTTACAACCATCTATTACCTCAAGAATCAAGATAATGGCCAGTTTGAATATTACCGAGAAACGGTTGCCACAAGATGGTAGAATAATGCTCAAGGTAGGAAACAAGGATATAGATTTAAGAGTGGCTGTCGTTCCTACTATTTCAGGAGAGGATGTCGTCCTTCGTATTTTAGACCGCAAATCGGTTTTAATAAATTTTGAACAAATTGGTTTTCCACCGGATATTGAGGTTAAATTTAAGCAAGAAATTAAACGCACAACAGGTATTATCTTAGTTACAGGACCTACCGGTAGTGGAAAATCCACCACACTTTATGCTATTCTTAATACCCTTAATTCCATTACCAAGAAAATTGTGACTATTGAAGACCCTGTAGAATACTATTTGCATGGTATTAACCAGGTGCAGGTAAATCCTAAGGTAGGATTGACCTTTGCTGTTGGGCTTCGGGCTTTTTTCAGGCAGGACCCGGATATAATGATGGTAGGGGAGGTTCGTGATGTAGAGACGGCAAGGGTAGCTATTGAAGCCGCATTAACCGGGCATCTGGTAGTGAGCACCCTCCACACAAACGATGCCCCGAGTGCAGTAACCAGACTTATAGAAATGAATATTGAACCATTCCTTGTTGCCTCATCGATAAATTGTGTTTTAGCCCAAAGATTAGTCCGCAAAATCTGCCCTTATTGTAAAATAACCATAGACCCCTATCCTGAACTTTTAAAGGTATTCGATGAATTTGGTATTTCAACTTCTAACATTAATTTAGCCCAAGGGACAGGCTGTTCACAATGCAATAATACTGGTTATAAAGGTAGGATGGGATTATACGAATTAATGATTATGTCGCCGGAGATAGAGAAATTGGTTTTAAGTCGGGCTACGGCCAAAGAATTATTAGGGGTTGCCAAAACCCAAGGACTTAAAACACTTAAAGAAGATGGCTTGATTAAGGTAACTCAAGGAGTAACTACTTTAGAGGAGGTTCTGCGGGTTACTTATAGTTGAGGGAGGAACACATACTATTGGGTCATTCCATTTGATATTGGGGGTATCTATGATAGAATCCAGGAGTC
>JASEHU010000381.1 GCA_030018635.1 bacterium | reverse complement strand
ATCTATTGCCTCTTTTTACTATTAACTGATTTTTTTACTTAATAGCTGTCCGTATTTTACCGCCAATCGCGGTGGAGTTCTCAACCAAATAAACACGAAATCCTGCCTCTGTTAAATCAAGCGATGCCGGCATCCTACCAATACTACCACCAATTACTAAAATTGAACCTGTTTTTTGTTTTTCAGTACTCATAATTTTCTAACCCTTCCAATCAAATATTACTTTTTTATTCCTCTCCTGAAAAGTGATATCGAAAATGCTAAAGACATCTCTTCTTCCCAAAAGGAAAGGAACATGTTCTATCTGTGCCCATGCTATTAGTGTCGGGAATTTATATTTGCCTATTACTAAAGAAATTTCATTAAAGATAACTCCAACCATACCATTAACTCCGGCTATCTCTTCTACTTCACCTTCCTTTAATCCCAAGAATTTCCCAACTTTATATGGAATAAGGGTAAAGTCAGCTCCAGAATCAATATACATATATTCATAGATCAGGCGACCGTTCGTACCATAAAATCCAACCTCAGCTACTGGCCGATAGATTATTCCCAAAATTTTAGATTTTTCTTTTCGATAGTCAAACGATATCTTCATTTTTTTCCTTTTCCCAATAGAATGAGAACTTCATCCTTAGGCACTTTCCACAATATAACTTTTTCTTTAGGGCATTTTTTCTCTGCCTCCAGATAAACTCGCTCTGGATCATCCCCGGAACTTATCACAGATTGACGGGCAATAGCTACATATTCATCTGTGTATTCACCTAAATCAGCTTGAACAAACCATTCCATATTCTTATCCATTTTTTTACCTCCTTACGACCGCCAACAACCATAACTGAACCTGTTTTTTGTTTATTCATAATTTCAATAGCCTCCCTATCTGATTATAGATTCGCATATCTTCGGCCTCATCGGACAATCTTTGTGCCCATTTTACAAGATATTCTTTATCCAATTTACCAGAATACCGTTTAGCAATGTTTTCAACATCAGCCATATCAATATGCCTTGCCGGAACAATCTTAAAAAGTATTAGGTCTTCTGGTGTAGGGAATGGCGACTCAATCCCATAAACTACTATTTTCTGTTTCCTCAAGAGGGCACTCTTTTCAAACTCCGTAGATAGGATTAGGAAATCTACATGGAAATCTTCCAAGAATATCTGAAATGTACCTGTCTCCTCTACCCTCTTAATTACCTCTTCTTCATTAAAAGTAAACCCATTCTTTTTTATCTTCCTTAAGAGTTGTGGCACATCTTCCTTTTTTATTTCACTTTGCATCATTACATAATTTGCAATCTGATTATATCTACCTTGCGTTAAACCGTATTTTTTGAGATAGTTTCTTGGAAAAAGATGATGGACATCCCCTCTGTGCGTAATAAGGTCTCGAACCGTTATGTCCCGCGATAAAAATCCCTTATCGTTCGCATACACCTGAGCCGCAAGATACACATTAAAATACGGACTACTTGCAACCGGTGTATTCATCTGCTGGGGTAAACCGGCATTCCAAAAGGCATCGGACATCGCAGACGCTTCTACATCCTCCATGTATTTCGTAAAGCCCATCTGATCAATCCGCTTTATGTCATAATCAAAAGCCGATTCTGGTGAGCTTGAATATCGCCCAGTCAGCACGGACATTACAAACCACTTACGAACATTTGATTCGATTATATTTGGGTCAATCTTCTGAGATTTCAACACAAGGTAAATGATATAAGCAAAATTGACGGTGCTATGTGAACGAATCATAGAGGATTCTATAAACCCGGCAGAGCGCAAAATCATGATAAATCGCTTAAAGTCTGTCTCATTTATAAAACT
>JASEHU010000380.1 GCA_030018635.1 bacterium | reverse complement strand
AAATTATGAATTATGAATTATGAATGAAGGAAAAAGAAGACAATAAATTCTTAATTTTATAATTTATAATTATACGAGGAGGAAAATAATTATGTACAAAATTGCGGTTATTCCGGGCGATGGGGTTGGTCCTGAGGTAGTCAGAGAAGGGATAAAGGTATTAAAGGCAATTTCAGAGATAACTGATTTAAGGTATGAATTAGTTCATTATGATTTTGGTGGAGAGCGGTATTTGAAAACAGGTGAGGTATTGCCGGATTCTGCCTTGAGTGAATTTCGGCAGATGTCCTGTATTTATCTTGGGGCAGTAGGACACCCAGGGGTAAAACCAGGTATTTTAGAGAAGGAATTGCTCCTTAGAATTCGGTTTGAGCTTGACCAGTATATCAACTTAAGACCGGTCAAACTTTATCCCAATGTTTATACCCCAATTAAAGATAAATGCCCGGAGGATATTGATTTTGTGGTCGTACGGGAAAATACGGAATGCCTTTATTGTGGTATTGGTGGGTTTCTTAAAAAAGGCACTAAAGACGAAGTAGCAATTCAGCAAGCAGTTTATACCCGAAAAGGGGTAGAACGATGTATTCGATATGCCTTTGAACTGGCTAAAACCCGCCCTCGAAAGAAACTTACCCTTTGTGATAAATCAAATGTGCTTACTTACGGACATGACTTGTGGCAAAGGGTATTCAAAGAGGTAGGACAGGAATATAAAGAGATAGAACAAAATACAGTCTATGTTGATGCTACCTGTATGTGGATGGTAAAAAATCCGGAGTGGTTTGATACAATCGTCACCTGTAATTTGTTTGGTGACATAATTACGGATTTAGGGGCAATGATTCAAGGTGGAATGGGTATAGCCGCAGGAGGCAATATCAACCCGGAGGGGGTATCGATGTTTGAGCCTATTCATGGCTCGGCACCTAAATATACCGGCCTGAATCAGATTAATCCCTTAGCCAGCATCTTGAGTCTACAAATGATGTTGACTCACCTTGGACTTCTAAAAGCCGCAGATTTAGTAGAAAATGCAGTGATTAAACTCCTTTCCTCAGGATATATCAAGGATATGTCTGCGGGTAAAATGGGACTATCCACTTCTGATGTAGGAGACTTAATCGTTAAATTTGTCAAAGAGGCAAAAACTGATGCGTAAATCGGCAAATTCCTCTTTTGTTGTCTTTGCCTTTGGACTAATCCTGATGACTATGTTTCTATGGATTAGCCATACATTTAAAAGAACACAAGTAGAGGAAATCAGTGCGGATGTTAAAAAAGAGATTTGGCGTCAGATTGGACTATTAGAGACGATATGTATCTCCACAAATGATATGGCTCATATACTTGATAGAAGTAAACCACAGATTTTCTACTTTCGATTTGTAGGCAAGCCCTCTGCTCCTATGCTTATCAAGGTACTTTCAGATAAAAAAAGGGATTGGAAACTTAGATTTATCATTATCCAACTCCTCTCTAAAATGGAAACAGAACTCCCTTTGGTCCCTTTAATAACAATATTAAAGGATGAAACTGAGATGAAAAATATTCGGGTAGCTTCTTGTTTGGCACTGGGGACATTGAAATTCGATGAGGTAATCCCACCTTTGATGGAAACGGCTAAAGATAATGACCAACAATTGCAATCAGCCGCTATTTATGCCTTAGGTGAATTACGAAAAGAACAGATCGTTGATGAGTTGAATAAATGGCAAGATGAAGAAAAAGATGTCCGGATTAAGAAGGAATTAGAATCGGCTATCGAAAAATTTCGAGATTGAAATGGCGAACCTATAAGTTCGGTTATACTGAGGGATTACGGCCATAGGTAACCGCTCAGTTATTTGGGGGGAAAGATTACCTTATCCTCTTACCTTCTCATCCTCTCAACTTCATTCATGAAAAGAAGAGGTTGGGAAGTTAGGAGGGTGAGAAGATG
>JASEHU010000037.1 GCA_030018635.1 bacterium | reverse complement strand
TGTTATGAACCTATTGATAACTAACCTACTTCACAACTGATAACTGAGGGATTACAATTTATCCTCTTGTTTTACACAAGTTAGCTATTCACGGACACCACCCGCTTTTGCTCCAACCAAACCATTAAAATGGATATATCCGCAGGACGGACACCCGAAATTCGAGAGGCTTGCCCAAGAGATAACGGTTTAATCTTTGAAAGTTTGTCCCTGGTTTCATTAGAGAGTCCAATAATATTGCCATAATCAAAATCAGGTGGTATCTTCCATTCTTCCATCCGTTTTACCTGCGAAATTTGTGCCATTTGCCTCTTGATATACCCCTCGTATTTAATCCCTATTTCTACTTGTTCTATGACATCTTTGGGTAATGGGGACTGACCCCTGACAATATCCTCGTAGATTATCTCTGGCCTTTTTAGTGTTTGGGCTAATGTGTAGTGAGTGCCTTTTGTCGTAGTGTGGGTTAGCCTGTCAATTTCATCCTTAATTTGCCTTTCCTTGGTCAGTAGTTTTTCGTATTGGACATTGGCAATCAAGCCAAATTTATGGCCATAAGGTATCAGTCGTCTATCAGCATTATCCTGCCGTAGAATTAGTCTATACTCAGCTCGTGAGGTGAACATACGGTAGGGTTCTTGTGTTCCCTTGGTGACTAAGTCATCAATCAAAACCCCAATATATGCCTCCTGTCGTTTCAGGATAAATGGTTCTTTCCCTCTTAATTTAAGCACGGTATTTATCCCAGCCATTATGCCTTGAGCCGCGGCCTCCTCATAACCGGAGGTGCCGTTGATTTGTCCTGCAAAATAAAGATTTTCGACTAACTTCGTTTCTAAGGTAGGTTTTAATTGGGTGGGAGGGGCAAAATCATACTCAATTCCATAACCAGGAATAACAATCTTCGCCTCTTCTAATCCCGGGATGGTCTTGAGGATTTTTTCCTGGACATCTAAAGGCAAACTTGTAGCCAACCCATTCAAATAATAAACCTCTGCCTCACTACCTTCCGGCTCAATAAATATTTGATGTCGTATTTTATCGGCAAACTTCACCACCTTATCCTCAATAGACGGACAATGTCGAGCACCTGTGCCGATTATCTTTTTAGCACCATAAAGTGGTGACCGGTCAAGATTGTTGCGGATTATCTCATGAGTAGCCAGGTTGGTATAGGTCAGGTAGCAGGGGATTTGGTCGCAAACAATCCTTTCGGTAGTAAAGGAAAATGGTCTGGGAACATTATCGCCGTCTTGCCTGGTTAAATTAGAGGTATCAACGGTTGTTTTATCAAGGCGAGGGCTTGTGCCTGTCTTTAGTCTGCCTAATTCAAAACCAAGTTTTTTTAATCCTGCAGACAACCCGTAGGCTGATTCCTCGCCAATCCTTCCACCTTCGAAGGATTCAAGCCCGATATGGATAAGTCCGTTTAAGAAGGTCCCGCAAGTTATAATTACAGCTTTAGCCGAATAAGTATTGCCTTTAGCATCCACTATGCCACAGACCTTACCGTTTTCCACCAGTATCTTTTCTGCGGTTGTCTCGATAATTTCAAGATTGGGTTGAGTTTCCACTACCTGCCGCATGGCTATTTGATAGGCATTTCTATCCGCCTGTGCCCGAGGTGAACGCACCGCAGGCCCTTTTTTGGTATTGAGCAGGCGAAACTGTATCCCGCTAACATCGATTACCTTAGCCATCTCACCACCAAGGGCATCAATCTCCCGGACAAGTTGTCCTTTGGCTAACCCGCCAATAGCCGGGTTACAAGACATCTGGGCGATTGTCTGGTGGTGCATAGTCAAGATTGCTACCTGGCAACCCATTCGTGCCGCCGCTAAACCTGCCTCACAACCCGCATGCCCCGCACCAACAATAATTACATCATACACCTCCGTACCCTCCTATGGAGTCACTTCTATGCTCTAGTATTATCCCCGCGGGGTAGAGACAGAAGTAGAGGGAAAGGTAGAGGTAAAGGTAAAAAGGTAGAAGTGATACTTCAATGATAGTTACCTCTACCCCTACCTTTCTATTTTAATATACGACTTTTCTTTTAATTTATTTATCCATCCGCTAAATTCTTCGTTAAATTTTGCCTGTCTTAATTTTGACTCTTGAGTTTTGATGAGCTCATTTAGTTCTTCTTGGGTTAATTCCTTTTTTTCTACAAATTGAATGATATGAAATCCAAATTTAGTTTCTACTATACCGCTTATTTCCCCTGGTCTTTTTAAGGCAAAGGCGGCCTCCGAAAATTCTCTTACCATTTTCCCTTTAGTAAAAAAGTCAAGTAGGCCACCTTTATCTTTATTCCCTTTATCGATAGAGTATCTTTTGGCTAAATCCTCAAAACTCTCGTTCCTGTCTAACCGTGCCAGAATAAGAATAGCCTCTGGTTTGGTTCTGACCAAAATATGCCTGACCTTAATTTGATATGAATACTCATTTCTAATCTGGGATAGCTCTTCTTGAGATACCTGAATATTTGCCCGAACCTCGCTGTTGACCAATTCACCTTTGATTAAGTTCTCCTCATATTCTTTCCGCAAATCATCTTCAGTGAATCCCTCTTCTTTAATTGCCTTTTTAAAATCATCAATAGACTTAAATTGACTTTTAATCCGAGCAAGTTCTTCTTCTACCTCTTGAACAGACACCTTGATTTTTTGTCTTTTTGCCTCTTGCAGGATAAGTTTTTCCTCGATTAATTTATCTAATACCTGCCGACGTAACTTATCCATCTGTTCGGGCTTAATGCCTGACCCAAGCATATTCATTGCCTTATCGATTTCAGCTTGAGTGATTATCTCATCATTTATCCAGGCAACAATACGATTAACAGTTTTAGCCTCGGACAGACAAGTCAGGCTGATTAAAGTTAAAAAAACTCCGCACCTAAATTTCAAATTTTGACCTCCGATAAATTCTATAAGTCGGAACGATTTATTTTCGTCGTTTTTCCTATGATTTCTTTTGGATTTCAGGAAGCATTCATGGAACGCTGAAATTAGAAATTGGAAATTGGGCTTTCACGCTTTCTCCAATTTCTAATTTCCAATTTCTATTTTCCATTTTTTTAACCGCAAGCTTTCACACAAAAATGAACCATCCCTATAAATCTAATTTTATACTTAATTCCTTCAATTGTTTTTGACCAACCTCAAAGGGTGCATCGGTCATCAAGCAGGTGGCACTTTGGGTTTTAGGAAAGGCAATTACCTCGCGGATGGAGTCCGCACCAACCATTAAGCGTAACAATCTATCTAATCCAAAGGCAATACCACCATGGGGCGGGGCACCATATTCTAACGCCTCTAACAAAAAGCCAAATTTTGCCTGTGCCTCTTCTTCCTCAATCTTGAGCAATCTAAATACCCGTTCCTGAATATCCCTCCGATGAATTCTGATAGACCCACCACCTATCTCTATCCCATTTAACACCAAATCATAAGCCCTTGCCCGGACATTGAGCGGGTCTGTCTCGAGTAATGGATAATCCTCTTCATGTGGCGAGCTGAATGGATGATGAACAGCGGTATATCTTTTTTCTTCCTCATCATATTCGACTAATGGTGCCTCTGTAACCCAGGTAAAATTAAGTTCTTCCCTGGGAATAAGGTTAAATTTATTAGCTAAGTGCAACCTGAGATTAGCCAGGCTGCTGGCAACTACCTTTGGGGTATCGGCTACAAATAAAAGAAAATCATCAGGTTGGGCATCGAATCTGTCGATAATGGTTATCTGTTCCTGTGGGGTAAAAAATTTAGCAATGGAGGACTCCAACATCCCATCTTTTACCTTAAACCAGGCCAGTCCTTTTGCCTTATAAATATTGACAAAAGAGATAAGGGCATCTATATCGGTTCTTGAAAAATTAGCCTGAGGGACTTTAATTCCCTTTACCTGTCCACCACCAGCCACTGTCTTTGAAAAAACCTGGAACTGACTATCTCTGGCCAAATCCGTAATATCCGTTAATTCTAATCCAAACCGGACATCCGGGGCATCAGTCCCATATCTATCCATGGCCTCCTTAAAGGTAATTCTTTTAAAAGGAGGCTGGGGAATTTCCAGTTGAGCAGCCTTAAATATTGTGCTAATAAATCCTTCTATCACCTTAAAAATATCCTCTTCGTCAATAAATGACATCTCGATATCAATCTGTGTAAATTCAGGCTGGCGGTCGGCCCGCAAATCTTCATCGCGGAAACATTTGACAATCTGAAAATATTTATCAAAGCCGGCACACATCAATATTTGCTTAAACAACTGGGGAGATTGCGGCAGGGCATAAAATTTACCCGGATTTACCCGACTGGGGACTAAATAATCCCTGGCCCCCTCCGGGGTACTTTTAATGAGCATAGGTGTTTCTACCTCGATAAATCCTTGCTCATCAAGGTATCTTCTTGTCGCCTGAGCAACTTTATGCCGCAGGATAAGGTTTTTTTGTAAAGAAGGTCTGCGTAAATCCAAATATCTAAATTTAAGCCTTGTATCCTCTGAAACATTGAGCTCATCCTCGATTAAAAAAGGTGGTGTTTTAGCCGAATTAATGATTTCAAGCCGACTAACCACAATCTCAATTTCACCAGTAGGTAAATTAGGATTAACCGTGCCTTGAGGTCTGGGACGAACTATCCCCTGGGTGCCAATGACAAATTCAGATTTCAGGTTATGAGCCTGGGCATGGGATATATCGTCAACCTCTGGATTGAAAACAATCTGGGTAATTCCTTCGCGGTCACGCAAATCAATAAATACCAGGCCTCCGTGATCCCGCCGCTTGTTTATCCAGCCAACCAGGATTACTTGTTCCCCTTCATTTTTAAGTCGCAACTCACCACAATTATGTGTTCTTTTTAAATTAGTCATATTTTACATACTCCTTTGATGCTAAACGGGACGGTTCATTTTATCGTTTTTGCTGTGATTTCTTTTGGAAATTAGAAATTAGAAATTGGAAATTAGGGAGAAATTCAAAATCATATCTTTTTTCTTGCCAATTTCAAATTTCTAATTTCAAATCTCATTTCAAATTTCACATCCATTTTTTAACCGCAAGATTTCAAACAAAAGTGAACCATCCCGTTATTCCGTGCTTTTAATAATCTTCGCCTTAGTTTTGAGGGAGGCATACCAATCATCAGACACCTTTTGTTTTTTCTCATATAAGCAATTAATCAATACCCGACTATGTTCCTTTTTTAAATCCTCTGCCGTAGGGGCTATCTTTTTCTCCATTTTGATAATATGATAGCCCATGGAAGTTTTCACCACATCAGTGATTTTTCCCTCATTTAATTCAAAAGCCTTTTCTGAGAAGTCGGGATTTGTTACCGCACCTGCTATGCCTATCTCTTCAGCAATGAATTTAATGGTTTGTGTGCCGAGGTCATCAGGGTCGAGGAATCTTTTCGGTATTATACCTAAGTCGCCACCCTTTTTCCCACTTTTGGCATGGGAGTAAGTTTGAGCCATTTGTTCGAAGTTAGCCCCTTGTTTTAGTTCTTTAAGTATTTTAATAGCCTGTTTATGAGCCTGTTTTTCTGCCTTTTTATCGACTAAGAATCCACGAATCTTATCCTCGACATCCTGTAATAGTCTTGGTTCATCCGGTAATTTATCCTCTAATTTAATGATATGATAGCCGAATTTGGTTTTGACAATTGGGCTCAGGTCACCTTTTTTTTCAAGTTTATAAACCGCCTTTTCAAATTCAGGCACCATATCATTTTCACCGAAATAACCTAAATCCCCTCCTCGCTCGCGACTTGAGCAATTAGAATTTTGTTGAGCTAATGTAGCAAAATCTGCCCCTCCATTTAATTGTTTAAGTAACTCCTCGATTTTAGTGCGAGCCGCCGCATCCTGGTCGGCCGGGGCACCCTCAGGCACAACTAAAAGAATATGACTTGCCCTGATTTTACCAGGTTTCATAAACTCATCCTCGACATTTTCCTTGTAGTATTTTTCTACCTCGCTAAAGGGGACAAATTGATTTGGGTCTATCAATATCTGTTTAAGATGGGCAGATTCATACTCTTTTCGATAATAGTTGTTTAATTCAGCAGTTGTAACTTTAACCTGGTTGACCACTAAATTCTTTGTCTTGGCAACCAATATATTCCGAAATGCCTCCTGTTCTTTCATCTTCCACCAAAGCGGATGGGCACCCTGAACATATTGATTGTAGGTATTGGTATCCTCAAAGGAGCTTATAATCTCTTTTTGTAATTCATCTGCACTTACCTTTATCCCCAATTGTTTAGCCTGATTCATCAGGATATGGCGTTGGATAAGCCCTTCCACAACCTTATTCCTCAGATCAGGGATACTTTCTGTGTCAAAATCCTCTCCATAGATATTTTTAAGATTATCCAGATAATTTTTATAGGCTTCCTGAAACTCATTAGGTGAGATTATCTTCCCATTTACCGTAGCTACCTGTGGTCGAAAGTATTCCCCCCCAAAATTCATTCCCCAGGAAAGGAATATCATGGCCACAAAGGTACCAATTACTATCCAGAATATTGGTTTAGCCTTTTTGCGTAAAACTCTTAACATTTTTACTCCTCCTCATATAATATAATATAATATGTTTTATAGGGTATTGGTTATCTACTGGGTCATTCCATTTGATATTGGGGGTATCTATGATAGAATCCAGGAGTCAGAATAAACTTCACTCCAGGAGCGCCTTTTTTATTCTGACTCCTGACTCCTGAATTCTGACTACTGGAGCACCCACAATATCAAATGGAACGAACCACTACTCTACTTAATAAACCGTAGGTTTATTGAGATTGATATTACCTTACTCTTTTTGTTTTTGGGATATTTTACCACAAAATTTATCCCCTGTCAACAAAAAACTTTGCAACGGGGTAATCGCTCAGTGAACGGTGGAAAAAGTGGAGATTAGGTGGAGATTGGTAAAGAAAACAATAAATCTCTACCTGATCTCCACCCATCTCTACCCCACCGTTCACTGAGAAGGTAAGAGGATGGGAAATTGAGTTAGAAACAAAATTTCTCTCCATTCCTCTCCAACAGGGTAGCAGTATACAGCAGCCCTCTTTCCCCTCACCCTAACCCTCTCCCGCAAAGGGGAGAGGGAACTTGAAATACGGACAGAATCACGGTTTGATATTCTTTGATTTAGCCACGAATGAACACGAATTATCACTAATTTTACCAGCTAATCTCAGACAAATCCTATTTTCTTCTGTTCTTTGGTAGGCGGAGTCATTAAGCTTTTTATGGCATCAAAGACTACCTTGAACTGGGTATCATACTTCATTTCCATATCCTCTAACTTTCTTCTCAAATCCTCGTGTGAGGCCAGTATCTTTCTAAGTTTTGTAAATGCCCGCATAATTTGGATATTGACCAGGATGGCTCTTTCGCTGTTAAGCACAGATGAAAGCATTGCTACGCCTTGTTCTGTGAAGGCATAGGGTAACTGAGGAGAATATTTCAGGGATTTGAGGTGGTCGCAATTTGCGACCACCTCATCTTTCTCTTCTTTTGTCAACTGAAATATAAAATCGTCAGGAAAACGTTTTATATTTCTCTTCACCTGCTCATTAAGCCTTTTAGTAGGCACTTCATAAAGCTCTGCCAGGTCCCTATCCAGCATCACTTTCTCTCCTCTTATTAAAAGAATCTTACTCTCTATTCTTTCTGTTGGAACTAAATTGTCCATTGCTATTTCTCCTTCCCTCCACATTATCCAGCAACGCAGCCAGCATCACTGTTTGATATTCTTGTTTTTGTTGGTCAGGCATAATTCATCTCCTTCCTAACAGCGGCAATACTCCTTCAAAAAGGCAAAGATTTTGGAGAAGTCTATAGTTTTACGCTACTGCTACAGCCACCCTTCCAAACATAAATCCTGCTTCTCCTGGTAAAGGCTGTCTATCTTCTTTTAGTGCCTCAAGATGAGTTTCGATAGATTCACGAATATTAACCATAGTCTCTTCTACTGTTTCTCCCTGGGAATAACATCCAGGAAGTGCCGGCACATCAACCCAGTATCTCCATTCTAGCTGATGGAAATATTAAAGTTCTTCTACATTTATCTGGTCATTGGTATAGATACAGATTTGGGAGGTGATTTTCAATGCCTCTTCAACTATCTCTTTTGCGGATAAACTAGTATATTTTACTAAGGCGCGAGCCGCAGCTAAGGCATACGGACCACCAGAACCAATAGCCACAATCCCATCATCCGGCTCGATTACTTCACCATTACCTGAGATAACCAGGGAATGGTCTTTATCGGCTACGGCTAATAATGCCTCTAATCGGCGTAAGAATTTATCTGTCCGCCATTCTTTGGCTAATTCTACGGCGGCTCTCGGTAAATTCCCCCGGTATTCCTCAAGTTTTCCTTCAAATTTGGCAAATAAGGTAAAGGCATCGGCCACACTCCCGGCAAACCCGGCTAAAACCTTATCATTATACATCCGCCTTATCTTCTTTGCCTTATGCTTCATAATGGTATTGGCAATAGTTACCTGCCCATCACCACCTAAGGCTACTTTACCGTTGCAACTCACGGCTAATATTGTTGTTGCCTGAATCATTATTTTTCCTCCTGTATCTTAAAATTTGTAAGCGTTCAGGTATCAGGTATCAGGTATCAGGTATCAGGAATCAGGAGAGATAAGGAAGGAGTTAAGATGAATAAGTTTTTCCTCTTGCCTTCTTCTTCCTCTTTTTACCTGATACCTGATACCTGAACGCTTACGATATCGCTTCCTTAATCTTTACCGGTATCCCGGAGACTAAAAGATAGACCTCATTGGCACAGGATGCCATAATTTGATTGGCTTTACCTAATAAATCAGTGAACTGCCTGGCTAACTTATTTGTGGGAACAAGGCATGAGCCTACCTCGTTAGAGACGATAATCACAAAACCATCCTTTTTCTTGCTTACTCCTTCGGCTAAAGAGGAAACCTTTTCTAAAATAGTCTCTGGCGTTAGCCCATCTAACAATAAATTGGAGATAAACATATTCAGACAATCAATCAGAATTACCTTTTTCTCCTGTAAATGTGGTCTGATTTCTTTTGGTGCCTCTATGGTTTGCCAATGTTTTGGTCTTTTTAGCCTGTGATCTTTAATCCTTGCCTTCATTTCTTTGTCTTGAGGGATACAGGTAACTATTACAGCTACCTCTTGACTTAATTGGTCAGCTAATTGGCAGGCAAATTGACTTTTACCCGAACGAATTCCTCCAAGGACTAAGATTAATTTACTCATTTTCCTCTTACAATCTTACTACAATTATGAAAGGATGTCAAGGGAAATTTTGAAGAAGAGGGGGGAAGGGAAGAGGGAAAAGTGAAAAGTGAAAAGTGAAAAGTGAAGAGGGAAGAGGGAAGAGGGAAGAGGGAAGAGGGAAAAAAAGAAATGTTTCCTGATTTCTCTTCTTTCTTCACTTTTCACTTTTCACTCTTCACTTTTCACTTATTTATAATCCTTAGCGCATCTAAATCCAGCGGTCGGTTGGGTGTTCTCCGGTGAGAGATAGTTTATAAGACTACATTTAGTCGTCCATTGATTGCCAAGCCATGAACCACCGCGCCAGATACGATAATTACCCACAGATGGTCCTTTAGGATTCATTAAAGGGGGATTTTTATAATAATCACTACTATACCAATCGGCCGTCCATTCTAAGGCATTTCCGGCCAGATCATAACAACCATAAGGACTTTTCCCTTCCGGGTAATTTCCAACAGGCGTAGATCCGCGCAGTTGAACATTACATTTATTACGGTCATAGACATTTCCCCAGGGGTATTGTCGGCCGTCTGTTCCTCTGGCGGCCTTTTCCCATTCGGCCGTAGTTGGTAATCGTTTACCAGACCACTGGGCATACATATTTGCCCCATACCAGGAAATCGCTACTACCGGATGTCGCTCATAACCATTCTTTACCTTGTAACCTGTATCTGTTTTTTCTATCCGGCAATATTGCGAATCAAGGCCAATATAATTTTCGTGTTTACCAATGGCATTTAAAAATTTAACATATTCTTCATTGGTTACTTCGTATTTATCTATATAAAAGGCATCTAAATAAACCTTATGTTCTCCATCTTCCACGCTGCCCATAATGAATTCACCTGCCCCAACTAAGGCCATATCCTGTGGAGTTCCTTTCTGAACAGCGTTTCTAATTGAAAGTAACTCGGTCATTAATTTTGACTTTTCCTCTTCTAATTTTAACCTCTCCTCTTCACTCTTTTGTGTTTTTTGATTGGCATCCTGCACTTGAGTCTCTAAATCTTGTTTTATCATTTCTATTTCTTTTAATTTAGTTTGTAACATAACCACTTGCCTGGCATTGTCAATAAAATCTTTTTGGGCTGTTTGAAGTGTTTCTTGACTTTTATAATATTTCTGGATAAAATAACCGGTAATACCAAGGGCTATAAAAATACCAATTAGACTTAAAATAACAATCTCCTTCAATTTTAACAATGTTTTTTTGGTTATGGCTACCTCATCCTTTTTTTGCTCAAAATTAAGTTTGGGTACCCGATGATTTTCTAAATCTGAAATTAATTCACCCACATCCTGGTATCTATTAGCCGGTTCTTTGGATAGACATTTCAGGATAATATTATCTAACCAGACAGGGATTTGGGGATTCAAATCTTTAGGTGGGGTGGGAAATTCAAATATCTGTTTATGGGCAATAGCAATCAATGTATCCGATTCAAAAGGCGGTTTCCCGGTAAGCATTTCATACATAACAATACCTACCGAGTAAATGTCTGTGCGGTTATCAATTTCTTTACCTTCAACCTGCTCAGGAGACATATATTCCGGAGAGCCGATTATCATCATATCATTACAGGTAAGTCCATTGATATCCGCAGATCTGGCTATACTAAAATCACCTATTTTGACAATACCATCTTTTCCAATCAAGATATTTTGTGGTTTTACATCACGATTTATAATATGATTATTATGGACTACATCCAATGCCCGTAAAGCCTGTTTTATAATCCCAATGCTCTCAACTATCGATAAAGGACCTTGCTCAAGAATACTCTTCAAATTTTTACCATCAATATACTCCATAGAAAGATACCATCTATTGTCAATCTTACCTATATCATATATTCTGATGATATTATTATGAACTAATCTGCGAGTAATCTTTGTTTCTTGTTTAAATCGCTCGACTATTTCTTTATTCATAGATAGTCCTGGAGCGAGTACCTTTAAGGCAACAATCTCATCTAAGATATAGTCTTTAGCCTTATAAACAATGCCTATTCCTCCTCGACCGATTGGATTGATAATCTCATACCTTTTGCCCAGTTTGTAATGAGGCTTAAAGATAATATCAATAGCACTTACCTGTAAATCGGTTGTTTCTTCACTACATTCAGGACATAATGAATCATTAGTTTGCTCTGGTAATTCAATCTGACACTTATTACAAATCATTAATTTTTATCCTTACAGGTTTAAAACCTGGATAACTGAGACATTAGATTGTGTGAAAACTCTCAATCCATCTTTGAATGTAGAATATTGAATGTAGAATGTAGAATTATGAAGTTTTAGTATTTTTCCTGCTTTCTTTCGACATTCTACATTCAATATTCTACATTCTACATTTTAACTGTATTCTCGTAAGATTAAAATGACTTTTCACACAATCTAACATTACGGCATTACCCTAAATAATAATTATACAGCAATAATTATACAGCAAATTTTATGCCAGGTTATGTTTAACTTCCCTACCGGTATAATTTTTGTGCTGGTATTATTAGACTTAAATAATTTTTATGAGCAGGGGTATTTCCAAAATATTGTTTAATTATTAAACACCTTAATTAAGTCTTTAAATATTAAGCACTTACAACTTTTAAAAAAAAATTTTGCGACACATTTAACTTTTCACTTGACAAAATGAATAAAATTAAATATACTTGTGTAGTCTTAATTAATAAAATTTATGGAAGTCCAAACTTGTTTAGGGAAAAAAGCTCGTGAATTAAATTAAAATATATGACTTTTAAAAATAATAAGGGAAAGTAACCTTTTTTACATATACCACAGAGATAAATAAGAGAATAGCCGTAACTTTAGCAGAAGAGGCGTGCCATGCTTTGAGGTTTGCCTTGGGGAAGATGATTATTCCCCTGCTTCAGCGAAGATAAGGCATTCTTTTAATCTGTGGTATTTTTATTTTCGGTTTGGTATCAAGGGAAAAAAAGGGCAAAAAGTATAAGAAAAGTAATAAGATTTGGTCGGTCTTATCTGCTTACGCCCTTTTCTTTATACCCTTGCCCTATTCTTTATTATACACTATTTTTGGAAAAAAGTCAAGGGAAATTTTTTGGATTTTCGATTTTGGATTTTCGATTTTCGATTGAGGATTGAGGAATCCTATATTCT
>JASEHU010000379.1 GCA_030018635.1 bacterium | reverse complement strand
AGGAGCGCCTTTTTTATTCTGACTCCTGAATTCTGAATTCTGACTACTGGAGCACTCACAATATCAAATGTTATGAACCCCTAGGTAAACCTACAAAATGAAACAAAGAACATTTTTTATGCTAAAACCCGATGGGGTCAAATTAGAGGAACAAATATTAGCCAGAATTAACTCTGTGGCTGAAATTATTACCGTCAAAAAATATGCTCGATTACCGTTAGAAAAGATTGCCCGGCTTTATGAAGAACATAAGGATAAACCTTTTTATCCATGGCTGGTGGATTACCTTAAAGATAATCCTGCCACTCCAATGATACTGGAGAAAAAGGATGGCTTGAGCGAGGATTTATTTTCATTAATAGATAAACTCGTAGGCTCAACAGACCCTAAAAAGGCATTACCAGGGACAATACGAAGTCTGAGTCCGGATTCATTAGAGATGGCCTATAGTCAGAATCGGGCGGTGCAGAATTTAGTTCATCGCTCTGAGAACGAAACTGCGACCCAAAGGGAAGCCGCTTTATTCTTCCCGAAAAAGATGTTATTGCAATCTGTTAGAGAGTAACTTATGGAGATAGTAAAATCAAAAAATGGTGTTTTTATAAGACTCACAGTGGAAAGATGGCTTCACATAGTTGAAACTCATGATGATTTAGCAGGTTATTATGATGATGTCCTTGGTGGTGTTGAAGACCCTGATTATATTATAAAAGGCTATCAAGAGGCAATAATTGCATTGAAAGAGATTAAAAGAAAGAAATTTTTAGCAATAGTGTATAAAGAATTAAGCATAAAAGATGGATTTATCATAACTGCTTACTTCACCAGTAAATTAAAATTGGAGCAGGAGGTAATATTATGGAAAAAGGAATAATAACAACACAAGTAATAAATGAGGTTTTCAAAGCTACACCACATCTCTTAAAATTTCCAGTTACTAAAATGGCATTAGACTATGATAAAGAGGCAGATGTTCTTTACATAAGTTTTAAGAGGCCACAAAAAGCAACAGATTCGGAAATGCTGAATAATGGTATCTTGCTCAGGTATAAAAAGGATGACCTTGTAGGAATGACAATATTAGATGCATCTAAAAGGTAATCCGGTGATTTGTAGGCAGTAGACTTTTGTAATTGCTTTCAGATTGGATTTAACCACGAAGTCCACAAAAGATACACAAAGTTCACTAAAAGGCTGAAGGCTGGAGGGCTTCAACCTAATAGCCTTCAGCCTAAACACCTATCATAGGAAAACAAAAAATGATACTTATTATTGATAATTACGATTCCTTTACTTATAACCTTGTTCAATATTTAGGTGAGATTGGATTAGAGGGAAATAATATCGCCTCCGAGTTACAGGTCTATCGAAATGATAAGATTACCCTTGATGAAATTCATAATTTATCCCCGGAGGCTATTTTAATTTCCCCTGGTCCTGGTACCCCTTTAGAAGCAGGAATTTCTAATGATGTAATCAAGGAGTTTGCGGATGAAATTCCTATCCTGGGGGTTTGTCTTGGACACCAGTGTATTGGTTATGTCTTTGGTGGTAAGATTGTTCGAGCAGATAGACTGATGCACGGCAAGACATCCTTAATCTACCATCACGGCAAAGGTCTCTATGAGGGGATTGAAAACCCATTTGTGGCTACTCGCTATCATTCCTTAATTATCAAAAAGGATACCTTACCAGCCTGTTTAGAAATAACCGCCTGGACACAAGAAGAAGAGATAATGGGTGTTCACCATAAGGAATATAATCTAGAAGGTGTCCAGTTTCATCCAGAATCAATACTGACTAAAGCAGGAATAAATATCTTAAGGAATTTTGTCAAGAGATAGGAGATTGGGGGAAATATTGGCAATAGTGGGGTCAGACCTCAGGTCGTAATCCCTCAGTTATCGGTTGTGAAGTAGGTTAGTTATCAATAGGTTCAAGGTGCAAAGGTTAAGGTTAAGG
>JASEHU010000378.1 GCA_030018635.1 bacterium | reverse complement strand
AATAACTTGGAGTTGAAGTTGGCAGTTTGATTTTTTTGATTGCACAGGTCGAAACCTATTTTGCAGAAGTCTATTAAGTATAAAATAAGGAGGATAGGAAAATGATAAGAAAAATTTTTAACCAGGAAGAAGGAATAGCCTTAACTATTGCTGTTTTTGTGATGATTGTTTTATTAGGAATTGCAGGGGCAATGTTTATCTCTACACAAAATGAGAGTACTAACAGTCTGGCGAATACGGCAAAAATGAATAGTTTGATGGTTTCTAATAGTGGTGCAGAACGCTCTATCTGGTATCTCCAACAAAAATGTGATAATACCCCAGATTGGGATGTGCAAAACCAGAATTTGTTCACAGAGGAAAAACCTACGGTTGACTGTAAAAACTTAATCAAGGAAAGGGACCCTGAAATATATAAAAAGTATGGTTTATGTTTAAAACCTAGAGGAAATGATAAAGAGGGATATTCTTATTTATATGCAAGTGAATTAAGACATGAGGATGACCTTCTCACACCTGAGGATGAATGGGCTATATATACCGTTGGAGTAACGCGAACCCCATCGAATTCAAGATTAAGTAGCCGTGAGATAAGTGTAATAAAAGTATTAGTTAAATTAGGAATAGGTACTTCACCATTTCCGGATGTAGATATAGTGAGTGGGTCAGATGACATACGAGATAGATGGCACGAAAATACTCGATTTCGACTATTTAATCCAGATAAAGAAGTAAAAATTGTAATACCAGATGGACTTGATTATCTTGCCGGTAGTAAACCTAACCCTCTTTGGGGTTATGAGTGGAGAAAAGAGCCTGGAGATGGGATATTAACCGAAATAGATAATAAAACTCAACAAGTAGTTTTCTATTCCAACGAAAAGATTGATAATAAGTTGATAAGTATAAAGGGTGTGAGTATAAGTAACAAAGAGATAAACTTTCCTGAGATGGACCTGGCAATTTATAAAGATATGGCGGATTACACAGCTGAATATTTAACAGATGAAGGAGTTTTGAAAAAGCAAGGGGATGCTTACTATCTTCTCAAGGATATAGTCATAGATAATAAGGGAGTGGAGGATCTTAATATTCCGCAATCTCTTCCATATCCCGGTACATATAGTCGTTTAGTTGATAGGAATAAAAACGATGGTTTAGTTATTATTTATGTCCCCGATGGTTCATTGATTTTGCAACCTCAAGCTCAACAAAACAGAAAATTAGTTGTAGGTCCTGATTCTCATGGGATGATAGTTACTCGTGGGAAAAGTGATAATCTTAGAAAACCTGTTGAAAACTCACTTGATCCACTTGTTCCTGATACTGGTTTTCAAAGTTTTGAGCTCTATTATGACCCTACTCCGTATGAATTTACTAGAGGTACTGCATTCCCTACACCCATGTGGTGGGAACAACTGCTGTTGGCAGATATAGGGAAGGATGCAAATAACGATATATCTTATATATATCAGGGTAAGAGAGAGTATAAGAATCTTATGAGTGACCCAATGAAGGATGAACCTTTGATTGGCACTCTGGATATACTCTCTGATTATGATATAATTTTATCAAGTCCGATAACGACACAATGCAAGGCAAGTCGGTTTAGAGGATTTATCTATTCAAAAGGACATATACATCTACGAACTGATTTAATCCAGAAGGGTTGTATGATGGCAGGAAAAGGTATTAACTGGTATGACCAGGGAAAGTTATTTTACGTGTATATGGTAGGTAAAGATGGATTTGATTGGGTATTCTATAGTGAATCACCTGTTGGACGAAGGGATAGCCAGGGAGAAATTTCATTCCCTTACAGAATAATTGGTGGTGAAGGTACTGGTCCAAGAAAATTTGAGGTCATTGCAATTAGTGATGTAAGTAATGTTTCAAAGAATATATTTTAATTACTGAACTTTTGCAAATTTTGTAGAAACCCAGTAAAATAGCATCTTTCATTAA
>JASEHU010000377.1 GCA_030018635.1 bacterium | reverse complement strand
TAAGAGGCTTGCCTCGTTATTGCAAATTTAGCATTTTAAATTTAAAATTTACAATAATAGGACACCACCAAGAATGCTGGTTTCATCCAAAAAGTAAAAAGTTGATAGATGATGGTTAATACAATTATAATAGCGCCTGTAGCTCAGTGGATAGAGCGTCGGACTCCGGATCCGAATGTGGAGGTTCGAGTCCTCTCAGGCGCGCCAGGTAAAAACAAGGGAGAAGTGGATTATAAGTGTCCCTGACACCTTGGCATTCGTCCCTGAATATGGGCTGTTAGCTCAATTGGCAGAGCAGGGGACTCTTAATCCCAAGGTTATAGGTTCGATTCCTATACAGCCCACCAATATTAATTTTGGATTTTGGATTTTCGATTAAGGATACTAAAATTCTTCAATCCAAAATCCAAAATCGAAAATCGAAAATAAAATTAAGGAGGTAATTTGATGTACGCGATAGTTGAAACTGGCGGAAAACAGTATAAGGTAGAACAAGGCTCTACTATTGATGTAGAAAAATTAGAGGTACCCATAGGTGAAGAAATAAAATTAGACAGGATTCTGTTGGTCGCTGATAATGATGATGTTAGGATAGGCAATCCTACTATAACCTCAGCTAATGTCCTTGCCCAGGTAGTAGCTCAAGACCGTGGAAAAAAAATTATTGTTATGAAATTCAGACGCAGAAAACATTATCAACGAAAAGCAGGTCATAGACAAGATTATACTAAATTGCTTATTAAAGCCATCGAAATATAATGGTTATTGTTACTGTTACTCGTGATATTAAAGGTAAAATTGTCCAATTTGAGGGTAGTGGACATGCAGATTTCGCAAAAGTGGGTGAAGATATAGTCTGTGCGGCTGTATCTTCACTACTACAAACTACGCTTTTGGGATTGCAGGAACATCTAAAGATAAATTTAGAGATAAATAAGAAAAAAGGGAATTTAAGGGTTAGAATAAAAAAAATACCTCAAGAATCCTTACGAGTATCAGTTGAGGCTATATTAGAAACAATGGTTTTAGGATTAAAGGCAATTGAGAAGGAATATAAGGAATATATGAAATTAGAGGTGCACCTCGTTATAGAAAGGAGTGTATAAACAAATGAATGAAGTTTCAATAATACAATTACTGGTCTGTCTTTTGATAATTGGGACTATTCTCAATTTTTTATTACCTCTATCAGTAGCTTATTTAGCCAGCGTAATAAAAAGGAGATTTGGTAAGGACTATACGGATAAATATCTGGAGGCGGCAGAAATAGGAGTTATGGGTAGTGAGCAATATTTTCATACCTCAACAGGTGAGGTTACTCATAAGGATAAAAAAGATTTAGCTATGGATATATCTAAGAAAATATTAGCCAAAGATAGTATTCTAATCAAATCACGGGATGATGAAGATTTACTCTCAGATATTATTGAATCGGTTGTCTTTAAACTAAATAATAAAAAAAGCCAATCAAAAGAAAAATAAATATTTATGGAGTGCGGTAGCGAGCTTTCGCTTTCGAAAGGAAAACAAAGCGAAAGCAAGAAGATAACATCTCTGTTACTTTCGCACTCCAAAACAAAAGGAGGATAATTCTAAAATGGCACATAAGAAAGGAATGGGTAGTTGTAAAAACGGTCGTGATAGTGCTGGACGAAGATTAGGGGTAAAACGCTCTGATAGTGAGTTTGTCAATGGCGGAACGATTATTGTTCGACAACGCGGCACAAAGTTTTTCCCAGGACAAAATGTAGGTCTGGGCAAAGACGATACTTTGTTTGCTAAAGTAAATGGGTCTGTGAAATTCCATTCACAGGGTGGAAGAAGAGTAGTTAGTGTTATTACTTCATAGGGGGAGAAATTAGGGGCAAACCTTGCATGTAGAATGCAGATTCCTTTTAATTCTACCTTCACGGTTTGACCCTATTGGGTCATTCCATTTGATATTGGGGGTATCTATGATAGAATCCAGGAGTC
>JASEHU010000376.1 GCA_030018635.1 bacterium | reverse complement strand
ATTTCCAATTTCTAATTTCCAAAAGAAATCACAGGAAAAACGATGAAAATGAACCATCCCAAAATATCCGATAAATCCGTTCAATCCGATTACCTGATTATCTTTTATTTCAACCAATCAAAGGAGTCAGATAAATAAAAAAGCCATTGACAGAATTAATTAGCAATGGTATAATTGAAAAAGATAAAATGAGGTGATAAAAATGCAAGCATATAAATTTGAAACAGAGGTTTTGCCTACAGGCATGATTCCTTTACCAAAAAATTATGACCATCTAAAGTCTCATCAGGTAGAAATAATCATAATTGACAAGAAAGAAGAGGAAAATTGGGAAAAGCGTTTTGAAGACACATTAAATAGAGTCAGAATGAGAAATAGAAAATTTAGTGAAGAAGAAATTATGGCTGATGTGAATAAAGCGGTTGAAGAGATAAGAAAGCTGGACTTTCGTGAATTTACTCAATAGAATCACGAAAGCACGAAAGGACGAAAGCACGAAAAAATCTATATTCCTTTTCGTGTTTTCTTAAATTTCGAGTTTTCGTGTTTATAATTTTTTTGTGTTTTCAAGGGATTTCAACCCACTAAAAATTACGAAAGTCCAAATTATACGAGGAGGTTGAAAAGATGACTACTCGACAGGCAATTCTTAAAAGAGAGATAAATGAGATGACGGAAGATGAACCTTGGGATGTCTTTCACAGAGACTATCTGAGAAGGTTTACTCGTTACCAAATGACAGATGATTTCTACAGAAAGAAATACGGCATGGATTTTGAAAGATTCGAGGAGAAAAATATTGTAGAAAAACAGGGTTATACATTTGAGGTCGAATCTGATGCCCAGGAATGGGAACTTGCAATTGATGGAATAAGAAAATGAATCTCAAAAAATCTTTACTGCTTAAAATGTATAAAACAATGTTAAGGATTCGGATATGTGAAGAGAGTCTTGTTGAACCAATCTTAAAAGGTGAAATAAGATGTCCTGTGCATTTATGTTCCGGACAGGAGGCAGTGGCGGCTGGGGTATGTGCCGGTCTAAAGAATCAGGATTATGTCTTTGGGTCGCATCGCTCTCATGGACATTATCTGGCTAAAGGGGGTAATCTCACAGAACTCATAGCTGAGGTCTATGGTAAGGAAACAGGTTGTTCTAAAGGCCGGGGCGGGTCAATGCACTTAATAGCTCAAGAAGTAGGATTTCTTGGTGCAGTTCCAATTGTGGCCGGGACCATTTCATTGGCTGTCGGTTGTGCAATGGCCTCAAAACTCAAAAAAGAAAAAAATGTTACGGTAAGTTTCTTTGGCGATGGGGCAGTAGGTGAAGGGGTGCTGTCGGAGGCATTAAACTTTGCCGCACTTAAAAAACTGCCGGTGATATTTGCTTGTGAAAACAACCTCTATTCAACCCATTTGCCCATCCGCGAATGTCGCCCGAAAAATAATATCTTTGAAATAGGGCATTTCTATGATATAGTGAGTTTCAGGGTTGATGGTAATGATGTCTTAGAGGTTTATGAGACGGCTAAAAAGGCGGTCAATATCTGTAGAAGAGGCAACGGCCCTGTCTTTATTGAATTTATGACTTATAGATTACGGGGACATGTCGGGGCTGATGACAATGTTCAAGGACTTCATACCGATATCAGACCGATGAAAGAAATAGAAAAATGGCGGAAGAAGGACCCTATCATAAATTTTGAAAAATTCCTTCTTGAAAATGAAATTCTAAATAAAGAAATCCTGGTAAATATAAAGGAAGAGATAGAAAAAGAGGTTACTGAAGCCCATATTGTGGCTAAAGAGAGTCCCTACCCTGAAAATGGTAACCATTCAGCCTATGCATTAGGAGTGTCTGAAGGGGAATAAATCATTGCAAATTTAGCATTGCAAATTGTAAATTTTAAATTTGCAATGATAAATTTGCAATTTAAAATGAATTTATCCTCTTGTTTTACACAAGTTAGCTATTC
>JASEHU010000375.1 GCA_030018635.1 bacterium | reverse complement strand
TTTTTTATTCTGACTCCTGACTCCTGAATTCTGACTACTGGAGCACCCACAATATTAAATGTTATGAACCATTAGGATATAAGATTCCTCAATCCAAAATCGAAAATCGAAAATTTCCTCCTTCAGCCTTTACAACTTCAATGTATTCATAGATTTCAATGGCTTTTGAAGATGAAATTTCAGGTAATTATCTATGAGTATCTTCTGGAGTTCTGTCAATAAATTAGGGGAGATGTGAATCTTCCTTATCTTAGAAATATCCAGGACAAGCAACTGATGCAGAAGCCCTCTAATATTATCTGAAATCATTATTCCATCTTCAATCCGGTGTGAGGTGCAAATAATCCCGCCCTGTCCCGGGCTGAATTGCATTTTGTCACAGACCTGATGACATAAAAGACAATCTTTTCCCAGGTGAGGCTTCAGTCCTGAAAGGGTGATGAATTTCAAGGCAAAGGTAGGAATGATAAGTTCATTTGACTCACCCTTCAACCATGTCAATGTCTGGAGAATAAGGTTAAAAAGTAACGGGTCTTTTTCTTTACCAGCCACTAATGTATCAAGCAATTCTATAATAAAAGCCCCAATGGTAAGTTTATTCAAATCTTCCCTGATTTCCTTGAAGGAATGAATAATTTGTGCCTGAGTAATAATATCAAGGTCTTTGTTCTCTTTTCCATAAATCAGATAATCCGCATAGGTAAAAATTTCTACACTACTGCCAAATTTACTGGTGGTTTTTCTTACCCCTTTAGCCACACCCTTTATTTTCCCAAATTTTTGAGTAAGGAGGGTAACGATTTTATCTGCTTCACTCAGGTCTTGATTTCGTAATACTATTCCTTTACTGTTGTATAATGGCACTTTTTTAAATCCATTTCTTGTGTCTAAAAAATAGCAATAATCCCAAGGTAGTTCCACACAATAATGTCCAAACAAAAGACACACTGCGAATACCTGTCCAGCCAAACTCCGGCAAGTGAATATTCATTCCGTAATAACTGGTAATTAGTGTCAAAGGCATCATAATCGTGGCAATTAATGTTAGCACCTTCATTACCTCAGTCAGCCGACTCGAACTCCCTGAGAAATATACCTCTAAAACATCGGTAGTCAAGTCCCGATACATATCAGTAGTATCGCCAATGCGAACTAAATGGTCATAAATATCACGATAATAAATAAGTGTCCCAGGTTTAATGAAAGGGATGTCCCTTCTTGATAATAATCCTATTACTGCTCGTTGAGGTCCGATTATCTTCCGAATAGCTAAAATCTTTTTCTTTAATGAGAATATCTCACTCACCACCGATTGAGTGGGATTCGTCAGGACATCATCCTCTATCTGCTCGATTTTATCATCTATCTCCTCTAATAAAGGTAAATAGCTATCCACGAGTCCATCGATAATAGCATGCAGGAGAAAATCAGAGCCTTTTTCTAAGAACATAGGATTTTGTCTACAGCGCCCAGCTAAATTCGTTATACTTTTAATTGGTTCTTCCTGAATCGTGACAACAAAATTTTTACCAAAGAAGATGTCTAAATCTACGGTCTTTAATTCCTCATCACCATTTTCCTTTTGCTTTTTAACACCTTGAATAACAATGAAAATATGTGTGCCAAAATCATCTACCTTAGGTTGACTTTGAGGAAATATACAATCTTCAATGGCTAACTCATGAAATTTAAAATCATCACTTAAAATATCGATTTCCTCATCCGTTGGGTCAATCAAATCAATCCATAAAAGGTTTTTCTCGTTCTTGATTTCCTCTTGAATGTTAATCTCGCTGAAATTAGTTACAAGTCTTTTTTCTTCATTAAGCAAAAATGAATTAATCATCGTTTTCTATCCTTTTTTAAAATTTGGTGCTTATATAATTGTATACTAAATATAATATAGTTGTCAAGTAGTTTTTAAAGGGAGCCAGCAATTCTCATTATGGCAGAAATCGTGTCCAATGTTGAGACATAGGTGGAAAA
>JASEHU010000374.1 GCA_030018635.1 bacterium | reverse complement strand
CAATAATTCGTGATGAGCCATAAAAATCTACCCATATTTACAATCCGCACTCGTTATCGTAGATTGTATTGACAAAAGTATGATTATATGTTATACTAATGGTATGGACAGGAGGTGATGTTTATGAAGACCGCCATATCAATTCCTAATAATTTATTTTTCATGGTCGAGGAAATGACTAAAAGCCTAAATGTTTCTCGTAGTCAATTTATAGTTCATGCAGTAAAAGATTATATTGCCAAACAAAAAAATCGCGAATTATTTGAGGCATTGAATAGAGTATATTCGATAGTTGATACGAGTCAAGAAGTAAAATTACGAGAAGAGACTAAAAAGTATTATTCTAAATTGTGCGAGGGGGGAAAATGGTAGTCAACCAAGGCGATATATTTTGGGTTGAGTTAGAACCTCCGTCAGGTTCTTCCCCGGGGTATAGGCATCCCCATGTGGTAATTCAAAACAATGTGTTTAATCAAAGCAGGATTAATACGGTTGTAGTTTGCGCTTTGACTTCAAATCTAAAACGGGCAGAAGCTCCTGGAAATGTTCTTTTAGTAGAAGGTGAGGCAAATTTAAAAAAGAAAAGTGTAGTAAATATATCCCAAATTATCACTGTAGATAAATCAGATTTAGTAGAAAAGATAGGCACATTGTCCCTTAACCGAATAAATCAAATTTCAGAAGGTGTTAAATTATTGATTGAACCAAGAGATATAGGATAAAAAGGCAGTACTTCGAATAAGAGCAGGTTTTACGACGCTATTGCTAAATTTTGGTTTATATCAAGTAGGGAATTATAATTAGATAGAAGGTAAAATACAAATGATATAATCCTTAATCTCATAGAAAATTAAAGCAGGAAAGGATGGACGGTATACCGAAAAATTCAAGTTTGAAATTAGTTGCCTGGGAACTTACGAGAAGATGTAATCTCTCTTGCGTTCATTGTCGGGCAAGTGCGGTGACTAATGAATCTTGCCTTGATTTTGACCAGGAAGAATTAACGACGGATGAGGCTTTTTTATTAATTGATGAAATAGCCAAAGTTAGTCGCCCGATACTTATTCTTACAGGTGGGGAACCGCTGCTTCGCCAGGATATATTTAAAATTGCCTCCTATGGCGTGACTAAAGGCTTTAGGGTTGTTATGGCTACCAATGGCACGCTCATCGATGAAGAAATAGCTAAACAAATCAAGGATAGTGGGATTAAGCGAATTAGCATCAGCCTTGATGGTGCCGATTCGAAAACACACAATGAGTTCAGACAGGTTACCGGTGCATTCGAAGGGGCATTAAACGGAATAAAATGGGCTAAGATAAGTGGGCTTGAATTCCAAATCAATACCACCATTACCAGACAAAATCATACCCAAATCGATGACATAATTGCTTTAGCCGATAAATTAGGGGCGGTTGTGTGTGATTTTTTCTTCCTTGTTCCCACAGGCAGGGCAAAGGAAATGGAAGGGCAGGAGTTAAAACCAGGGGAGTATGAAGAGGTACTAACCCGGTTGGATAAAAAAAGCAGGGAGGTGCCGATTAAGATTAAAACTACCTGCGCCCCGCATTATTCCAGAATCAGGCATGACTCCAGCACCACCAAAGGCTGTTTAGCCGGAACATCGTTTTGTTTTATCTCCTACCAGGCAGATGTATTTCCCTGTGGTTATTTAGATGTCAATTGCGGTAATATTAGAAATCAGGCTTTTCAAGATATTTGGGCAAATTCTCAGGTATTCAATAACCTTCGTGACCTATCAAAATATAAAGGTAAATGCGCAAAATGTGAATATCTAAAGGTTTGTGGTGGTTGTCGGGCAAGAGCTTACGCTAAAACTCAGGATTACTTAGCCCAGGAGCCTAATTGTATTTATGAACCACACCGGTAATTAGGTAGAGGTAAAGGTGAAGAGAAATGATACTCTACTGGTTCATAACATTTGCTATTGTGGGTGCTCCAGTAGTCAGAATTCAGGAGTCAGGAGTCAGAATAAAAAAG
>JASEHU010000373.1 GCA_030018635.1 bacterium | reverse complement strand
CACTTTTAAACTTTAAATTTAACAAAAAGTGTGCACTTTTAATTCTTAAATGACAATTGAAAAAAAATTTCTTGACATTCTCATAGTTTGATGGTATAATTTTACTTCAACTTTAAGGAACTTATAAGTCTTATAAGTCCTATACTCTAATTAAGAATTAAGGAGGTTTTGAAAAATGGCTTATGATGCAACGAAACTTAAGGATTGGCAGATTGCTCAAGGTGCAGAAAAAAATATGCCCACACCGGAGGAATGGAAAGAAAAATTAGGACTTGAGAAGAATGAGGTTATCCATTATGGGAGGATAGCCAAGCTCGATTTTCTAAAGATTGTTGAGCGGTTAAAAGATAAACCCGATGGCAAATATATAGATGTTACGGCCATTACCCCTACGCCGCTGGGGGAGGGGAAATCGACCACAACACTGGGTTTAATAGAAGGTTTAGGCAAAAGGGGTGAAAATGTAGGTGGATGTATTCGTCAACCTTCTGGTGGTCCGACAATGAATATTAAAGGCACAGCCGCAGGTGGCGGTAATGCCTTACTTATTCCCATGACCGAGTTTTCTCTTGGATTAACCGGTGATATCGATGGCATCACCAATGCCCATAATTTAGCTATGGTAGCTCTGACGGCCAGGATGCAGCATGAGGCAAACTATGGAGATGAAGAACTCTTAAAACTTAGTCATATGCAGAGGTTAAATATTGACCCAAGAAGGGTAGAGATGGGTTGGGTAATTGACTTTTGTGCCCAATCCTTACGCAATATCATTATTGGTCTTGGTGGTCAGAAGGATGGCTTTATGATGCAATCAAAGTTTGGAATTACCGTATCTTCCGAGCTTATGGCTATTCTTTCTATTGTTCGGGATCTAAAGGATTTGCGCGAGAGATTGGATAAAATCATAGTGGCTTATGATAGAAGTGGGAAACCTGTAACTACCGGTGACTTAGAGGTTGGCGGGGCTATGTGTGCCTGGATGAGAAATGCCATCAATCCTACCTTGATGTCCACTGCGGAGTATCAACCGGTTATGGTTCATGCAGGTCCATTTGCCAATATTGCCGTGGGTCAATCATCCATTATTGCCGACCGCATTGGCTTGAAGATGTTTGATTATCATGTTACCGAGAGTGGCTTTGGTGCAGATATAGGTTTTGAAAAATTCTGGAATGTAAAATGTCGCTTTAGTGGACTTACCCCTAACGCGGTGGTCATTGTAGCTACCGTAAGGGCATTGAAGATGCACGGCGGAGGTCCCAAGGTAGTTGCCGGCCGACCACTTCCCCGGGAATACGAGGAAGAGAATTTAGGATTGCTGGAAACCGGTGTAGCCAATCTACTCCACCACATCAAGAATGTGAAGAAATCAGGGGCTAATCCTGTAGTCTGTATCAATTCCTTCCATACCGATACCAAGGAAGAAATTGCCCTGGTACGCAGGCTGGTCGAAGAGTCAAACACTCGTTGTGCACTCGGTCAACATTGGCTTAAGGGTGGAGAGGGTGCCCTTGAACTGGCAGATGCCGTTATCGATGCCTGCCAGGAAAAGGTGGACTTTAAATATCTCTATCCATTGGAAATGCCTCTTCGGGAAAGGGTTTCGCTGATTGCTAAAGAGATATACGGTGCAGATGGGGTCTCATGGACACCTGATGCAGAGGCTAAAGCCAAAGAGGCCGAGAACAATCCAGCGATGGCGGATTTTGCTACGATGATGGTCAAGACCCATTTGAGCCTGACTCATGACCCAGCCTTAAAAGGGGTTCCTAAAGGCTGGATTCTGCCGGTGCGTGATCTGTTGATATTTGCCGGGGCAAAATTCCTTTGCCCTTGCACAGGAACTATCAGTTTGCTCCCAGGAACCAGTTCTAACCCGGCCTTCAGAAGGGTGGATGTAGATACAAATACAGGGGAAGTTACGGGGCTGTTTTAAGAAAACAACTAAATAAGATAAAAAGCAGCAATTCTCATTATGGCAGAAATCGTGTCCAATGTTGAGATTAGGTGGAGAT
>JASEHU010000372.1 GCA_030018635.1 bacterium | reverse complement strand
GACTCCTGGATTCTATCATAGATACCCCCAATATCAAATGGAATGACCCACTACTTCAGATGGCTAAAGTGTTACAATATTTGTCTTTTGCCCCATCTCTTTTCTTCCATTCATTGAATTGTCCCCTTCAGTGGGTTTATAACCTCAAGGAAGTCAAACGGCTTAAAATGTATCTCGTTTGCTGTATAAATACCTTTTATTCCATTGTCTAACATTGTAGCTACCAGAACCAGGTCGAAGATATTTTGTTTTAAAACAGGATATTTCTTGAGCAACTTCAGAGTAGTATTCAAGGTGGTGCTCAAGGAGAATATCTTCTTTAAGTTAACTGCATTTTGGAAGAGTTCGATAATCACTATTGCCTTGTTCTGTTCTAATGGTGTTCTAACCCTTTTGGGGTCAGTAATGACCGCATAAAATTCATATAGGGATTGATGAGCTATACACGCATTTATCTCTCCTTTCAGAACTCTTGTCTCCATCAACTCCTTGGCTTTCTTATAGTAAGGATTATCAATATCATAGGCATAAATAAGGATGTTAGAATCTATCAGATAGGTAGTCGCCATAAATTGCCTCCCGGGTAATAAGCTCCTCATTTATCACACCTAAGTGAGCACTGGGGAATTCCTTTAATACAAATGGCTCTTTTTTTACCTCAGCCTCTCCTTTGTATCCCTCCCATGCCTTTGTCTTAAGCCATTGGAGCATAACTTCCTTAGGAAAGAGTATGTTTTTGCCTATCTTTACTGCTGGGATTTTGCCTTTATTCACACTCCGATAGACAGTAAGAGGTTTCACTCCCAGCATTTGTGCCATCTCTTCAACATTAAAAACTATCTTTTCCATTACTTTACCCCCTTTTTATTTTCATTTAAAGACTATTATATAACACTAAAGACATTTTGTCAATGGGTATTTTATCACAAAATCACGAAAATCAGAAAGCACGAAAAAATTTTTAATTTACCACTCTTTTTATTTCGTGCCTTCGTCCTTTCTAGATTTCGTGATAAAAATCTTTCCCTTCTCCATCTTCTTCTAATAATCTGTGTAATCTCTGAAATCTGCGGATTAAATCTTGATTGCATCAGGTTGAAAACATCAACGGGTACATAGAGTTAGCAAGAGATTCTATTCATCTATAATCTATCACCTATTATCAAAATCCCTACGCCAATTAACAATATCCCACTTACAACAGATATTACTTTGAAATATTTACTTATTTTGCTGAAGAAAGCCAGGAATGACGCGATAGCGATACTGGTTAAAAGGAAAGGTAACCCAAGTCCTAATGAATAGGCACTTAAAAGCAGAATTCCTTGTCCAATAGTTTCCTTTGTAGCGGCAAGCGTGAGAATCGAACCTAATATAGGTCCGATACATGGTGTCCAGCCAAAGGCAAAGGCTATTCCGATGAAGAATGAACCGAAGATGTTTGCCGGTCTTTTCTTGAGATGAACCCTTTTTTCATATTGAAGGAATTTTAGATTAAATAGCCCCAAAAGATGACATCCAAAGATAATGACGATTATCCCCAATACGAGCCGTAATATCTGTGCGTGAGCTAACATAAAACCGCTGATGTAAGTAGCCGAGGCGCCCAATGCCACAAATACGCAGGAAAAGCCCAAAATAAATAAGACAGTGCCTGTTAAAATTCCTGCTAAAGGTTTTTCTGCCCCTTTTAATTCATCTACCGATAATCCAGAAATGAAGGAGATATAAGCAGGAATCAGCGGCAGGACACAAGGGGAGAGGAATGATAACACTCCCGCTCCAAAGGCAATAAATATAGAGATATGTTCCATCTATAATAACTCCATTCTATTGTATCTACTCAACAGGGAATAATCAAGAATGTAGAAGGCTGAAGGTAGAAAGGAAATCCTTTCTACTTCTCTATTGGCTATTCCCTAATATTATAGGACAATCCATTTAATAAGTCAAGTTGTTTTATCCTCAGGAGTGCGGATTGTAAATATGGGTAGATTTTTATGGCTCATCACGAATTATTG
>JASEHU010000371.1 GCA_030018635.1 bacterium | reverse complement strand
ACTCCTGGATTCTATCATAGATACCCCCAATATCAAATGGAATGACCCAGTAGTCAGATAGAGGATGAACTGATAGCTGATGGCTGAACGCTTACAGATTCTCTTAATTTAGAGCGGCATTCTATAATCGAGGCTATTAAATATTTCCATGAATAAAGAATTTTTCTTACCATCCAATTTCGGAAGTCTACCAATCGAGAACTCAGAATTTGAGACATCGAAAGTAATTGTCATTCCGGTGCCTTATGATTCTACTACCTCATTTAAAGCCGGAACCCGTGAAGGTCCGCAGGCAATAATTTCTGCCTCCAAAAATTTTGAATTATACGATATTGAACTGGAAAAAGAGATTTATAAAGAAGTAGGGATTCATACACTTGGTGAGCTTGAGCCGGTTCTATCCGGTCCTGAGGCAATGATTGAACGGGTCTATGAGGTAGGTCAGGAATTGATTCGATTGGGTAAATTTCTGGTCATGTTAGGTGGGGAACATTCCTTAAGTTCAGGAATAGTGCGTGCCTTAAAAGAAAAATATCCAGCCCTGAGCGTCTTACAGTTAGATGCCCATGCAGATTTGCGAGATGAGTACCTGGGTAGTAAATATAACCATGCCGCTGTTATGCGGCGGATATATGAGTTATGTCCAATTACCCAGGTAGGAATTCGTAGTATGAGCCAGGAGGAAGCGGAGTTTATTAAAGAGAACAACCTGAAACCATTTTATGCCCGGCAGATAATTAATCAACCAGCCTGGATTGATGAGGTACTTTCTAATTTAGGGGACGAAATCTATATTACCATAGATTTAGATGTGTTAGACCCGTCAATTATGCCTGCCGTAGGCACTCCAGAACCTGGTGGATTGGGTTGGTATCCATTGCTTGAACTTTTAGCTAAAGTAAGTACGCAAAAAAGAATAGTTGGTTTCGATGTAGTTGAATTAGCCCCGAGTGATGCCCATTGTGCGGCTTCATGTTTAGCCGCAACGTTGGTTTATAAATTAATCGGGTATGTTACAAGACAGAAGGTTAAGGTTTAAGTTAGGTAAAAATCTTAACTTTCCCAACAAATATCGGTAATCGGTAAGACTGATTTACCGATTACCGATAACTGATAACCTATTTTTCCTTGGGGAGAAATCATGTTAGCCAAAAGAATTATTCCCTGCCTTGATGTAGATAAAGGCAGGGTAGTCAAAGGTGTAAATTTCGTTAATATTCGTGATGCCGGAGACCCGGTAGAAGCGGCTTGTTTATACGATGAGGAAGGTGCGGATGAATTGGTTTTTTTAGATATTACTGCCTCTCACGAAGACCGCCAGATTATGCTTGATGTGGTAAAAAGAACCGCAGAGGTTGCCTTTATGCCCTTAACCGTTGGTGGGGGGATAAGGACTTTAGAGGATATTGAGCAATTACTTCGGGCTGGGGCGGATAGAATTTCTATTAATACCGCCGCCGCAAATAGACCTGCATTTGTCAAGGAGGCGGCACAACGATTTGGTAGCCAGTGTATTGTCGTGGCTATCGATGCTAAAAAACATTACATAAAATCAGGTTTTAAAACCGAAGGAGTAGGTGACCTTATTATTGGCTATCAGGCACAAGAATTCTGGAAGGTGTATATTCACGGTGGACGTACTCCAACAGACCTTGATGCACTTCAATGGGCAAAAAAGGTAGAAGAATTAGGTGCTGGAGAAATTCTATTGACCAGTATGGACCGCGACGGCACTAAGGATGGTTATGACCTTGAGTTGACTAAGTCTATGTCAGATTTAATTAATATCCCCATTATTGCCTCAGGTGGAGCAGGTAAATTAGAGCATTTCTTCGAGGTATTAACCTTAGGTGGTGCAGATGCGGCATTAGCCGCCTCTCTTTTTCATTATCGTCAACTATCAATCCCACAATTAAAACAATATCTACACGCTAAAGGAATTACGGTGAGAATTTGGGGGTGTCGATTTTCAGAATAATTCCCCCACCTGTTTCAGAACAATTCCACCATCCGTTTCAGAATAATTCC
>JASEHU010000370.1 GCA_030018635.1 bacterium | reverse complement strand
CCAATTCTCCCTATTCTCCACTTCTCATTGCTTACACATTTTCATAATGAGAATTTATGAGAATACCATTCTCCAAATTGAATTGTGGGACTTTTTTTCGTTTGATTTTAGCCTGGGCCAAAGCGGTAATTAAAATAGGTAAAGCAATGGTCGCATCGACATGGACGGTTACCATCCTGGCATCCTTAGCAATCTTTCCCCATGATTGTGCCTCTTCAAAGGTGCAGCCAGATAACCCACCCCACTGTGGTGAATCCTGAGTAAATTGCACAGCATATTTATGCCCCGGGGCAGAAAGCCCAAGACAAGAAGCAACTACCTCTGTCTGTTGAATAAAATTCTTAGGCGTTCCACCACCAACATAGATGACTGCAGAACTATCTAATGTTGAAGCAAGAATTGTCGTCTCCTCAACATCTTTAATAATATCAAAATTTATTCGCCGACCTCGCTTTTTCGCCAAATCGCATAAGGCAATACCAATAGAGGAATCACCTAATGCCGGACAGTAAACCGGGACATGACAACTTGCCGCAGTATTTAGAATTCCTTGCTCTGGAAATTCATTTAACCGTTGACCCAGGAGATAGAAAAACTCCCTTGTTGAATAATTCTTCTCTTCTAATGTATAAGCAAAGTCTCCAATAAAATTATCGGTTTGAAGAAATTCTTTCTCACTGGCAAAGGTATCGTAGATACGGTCAACTCCTTCTTTTCTTAAACAGACATCATTGATATTACTTGTTCCAAGATAATGGTATCGTCCTATAATTTCATGGATATCGTGGAAGAGATTGGCGCCTGTGGCCACTAAGCAATCAATATAACGATTTTTGATAAGATAAACAATAATCTGACGCATCCCTGCCGGTATCATTGCCCCTGCCAGCCCTAAAAATATCATTGTTTTATCTTTAAGCATCCGCTCCCAAATCTTTAAGGCTAAAGATAGATTTCGCCCCTGGAAAGAGATGTCTCCCATTCGATTAAGCACCTCATAGATAGAATCATCTGGCTTAATTTCAAAAGGATTAGTAGGACAACGAAGGAATTTGTTGATATGGTTTATTTCCATTGTTTTTCCTATGATTTTTATAGAAATTGGAAATTAGAAAGTAGGACTTCTCATTTCTTCTTTCTCCCTAATTTCCAATTTCTACTTTCCAATTTCTCTCTCTTTGTTCACTTATGGCAATAGCACCGCCGCGGTCAGAACAGTAGTCCACCAACCACGCTTATCGCCAATGGCTGTTTGAGTAATATGGAGGGTTCTCACGATTTTATCCGAGATTTTCCAGATTTCTTTTCGTTCATCATAGCTTGTATCCGGGTCAAACTCAACACCCAGAGTGGTGGCTAACATAGTTGCGGCTAAATCCTCAGCATAGTCTCCTGCTTTTAACTCTGTCTCACCAAAGGAATGATATTCAGAGAGGTAACCGTGTTGATTTTTTTCTTTGGGGACAGCCAGACCAACGGAGGCGGCCAAAAGTCGATGTGGCTCATTAGTAGCATTCTGGCTCATCACACAAAAAACAATCGCCCCAGGTGTTAGATAAGATAATCCTTTATTCCGGGATATAATTTTGCAATTAGGCGGAAAGATACTTGATACCTGAACAAGATTAACCGAAGCAATACCGGCATCTCTTAACGCCGCTTCAAAACTGGTAAGTTTATCTCTTTCTCGACCAACTCCCTTAGTTAAAAATATCTTTTTAGGAACAAACATTAATTATTACCTCCTGATTAATTTTAATCGTTTATAGTTTTTTGTTTACAAACATCCCAATATCCTCTTAGCTTCATCTACCGGAATACCACTGGTTATCATTTTTTTTAATGCCTCTTGAATGCCTTCTTTTATACCTTTTTTTATACCTTTTTTTATGCCTTCTTTTATGCCTTCTTCCATACCTTCTTTTCTGCCTTTTTTCTCCCCTTGCACATAAGTAGATTCATAAAAACTGGCTCGATCATGTAATGACTCCAGATAATATTTATATGATAACTGTTCTTTTTCAGATAGCTTCATCACATCCAACTTCCTCTTAGCCGCTTTTAACCCTTTGGCCGTAAAACTATCCTCTATAACCTCATTCTTTAAAA
>JASEHU010000036.1 GCA_030018635.1 bacterium | reverse complement strand
AATTTATTGTCTTCTTTTTCCTTCATTCATAATTCATAATTCATAATTCATAATTTTTAATTCCTCCTTACACTACCTCTGGAGCGAGGGTAATTATTTTAGTAAATTGTTTCGCCCTTAGTTCTCGTCCTACGGGTCCAAAGATTCGAGTAGCGCGTGGATTTTTTTGTTCATCGATAATCACGGCGGCGTTATCATCAAATCTAAGATACGAACCATCTTTTCTTTTTGTCTCTTTCTTTGTTCTGACAATGACAGCTTTAACCACATCCCCCTTTTTTATAGGTGATGTAGGAATAGCCTCTTTAACTGAGGCAATGATTATATCCCCCAGGTAGCCATATCTAACATGCGAGCCACCTAAGACTCTAATACACATTATTTCTCTTGCACCTGAATTATCTGCAACCTGTAGCCGGGTTTGTGCCTGAATCATGATTACGCTCTCCTTATAAATTTTCGATTTTGGATTTTGGATTTTCGATTAAAGAAATCCAAAATCGAAAATCCAAAATCGAAAATTATTTTATAACCTCTACTACTCGCCAGCGTTTAAGTTTTGATAAAGGTCTTGTTTCCATAATCTTTACATGGTCATCTATCTGACAGGCATTTTTTTCATCATGGGCATAAAACTTAGTTATTCTTTTTATAATCTTTTTGAAACGCGGATGTTGGGTAGTAGTAGTTGTCGAGACGACTACCGTCTTATCCATTTTATTACTAATCACCTTACCAATTTTAATATGCCTTCCACTTGTTTGTTTTTTCATGCAGGTATCTCCCTTATGCCTAATTCATATTCTTTTAAAAGTGTATTAATCCTGGCAACCGAGCGTTTCAGCTTACTGATTTGCATTGGATTATCTAAATGTTTCATAGCAAATCGAGTGCGTATAGTCAGCAATTCACTCAAGAATTCCTCTCTTTTTCTCTTCAATTCATCTATATCTAATTCTTTTAAGTCTCTTAAATCTTTTCCTTGTTTCATTCCATCTCCCTGGAAACGAATTTTGTTTTTATAGGTAATTTATGGGCTGTCAGTCGCATAGCCTCATGAGCTAATTCCTTTGTTACCCCGGCTATTTCATAAAGAATTCTCCCTGGTTTAACCACAGCCACCCAGAATTCAGGGGCTCCTTTACCTTTACCCATTCTTGTTTCAGCGGGTTTTTTGGTTACCGGTTTATCCGGGAAGATTCTAATCCACATTTTACCACCTCGTTTAACATGCCTGGTGATAGCAATTCTACCAGCTTCAATCTGCCGATTGGTTATCCAACCCGGCTCTAATGCCTGTAAACCATATTCTCCAAAACTGATATGACAGCCTGTGGTAGCTATTCCTTTGCGTCTTCCACGGTGGGTCTTTCTATATTTTACCCTTTTAGGCATTAACATTTTTTTCTTCCTCCGTTATTTGTGTGCCCAGACCCATTAATCTTGCCTTTTCTCGTTCCTCTCCTGAAAGGATTTCTCCTTTAAATATCCAGACCTTTATTCCAATTCGTCCGTAAGTAGTAGCGGCTTCTGTCACCCCATAATCGATTTCCGCCCTTAGGGTTTGAAGAGGAACCCGTCCTTCACGATACCATTCGGTTCGGGCAATTTCAGCCCCACCGAGTCTGCCTGCACATGAAACCTTAACCCCTTTTGCCCCGTGACGCAATGCCGTTATGACTGCCTGTTTCATTGCCCTTCTAAAGGCAATTCTCCGCTCTAATTGAACAGCTATATTTTCTGCCACCAATTGGGCATCTAATTCCGGTTCCTTTATCTCATTAATATCAATCTGAATCTGGAATTTAGTCATTTTTTGGATTTCGTTACGCAATTTCTCGACATCCTGCCCTCCACGACCAATTACCATTCCAGGCCGAGCGGTATAAATAGTAATTCTCATTTTCTGCCCAAATCGCTCGACAATGATTTTCGAGACACCTGTCCTTTTTAACCTTGCCTTGACAAACTTACGAATCTTCAAGTCTTCGATTAAATCATGGGTGTAGGATTTCTTGGCAAACCAGCGCGATTCCCAATCATAAATATACTTCAGCCTAAAACCTATCGGATGAACCTTCTGTCCCAAATTTATACTCCTTTTTCCAGAAATAATCTTTACGATTCAACAATCCCAGCAGGTAAAACAATTGCCAGGTTTATCATTTGAATCAATAAAAATACTAACGCAACCAATACCAACACCTTAAGAATGAATTTCACCATCTCTTTTTTCTCTTTACCCCGGGCATATTCCTTGTAATAACCTATCGCCTCATAAATCGTAAGCAATGTAACCAACCCCATTAAAACCACATAAACCCATAAATCCATCATTTTACATTACCTCCTTATAATTTTAAAATTTTTAAAGAATAGGTCTTATTAGACTTATATGTCCTATATGACCTATTCTTAATATTCTTCCACCACCACGGTAATATGACTGCTTCTTCTACGAATCTGGTAAGCCCTTCCCATGGCTCGTGGTTGAATTCTTTTTAAAGTAGGACCCTGGTCGGCAAAGGCATTTTTAATATATAAATTGCCTGGTTCTATATTAAGTCTTTTTTGTTGAGCATTCGCTACGGCTGAATTCAGCACCTTTTGAAGTATTCGACAAGACTTTTTAGGTGTAAATTTCAGTAAATTAGCCGCCTCTTTAACAGATTTACCCTGTATAAGTTTAGTTGCCTGGGCGGCTTTTCTTGTCGAAATACGAATATATTTAGCTGTTGCCTTTGCTTCCATAATTTATTCACCTTATGTCGTAATAGTCGCAAGACTGAAGGTAGATAGGAAGTCCTTCCCTTCCTCGCTTCCTTACTTCCTTACTTCCTTGCTTCTTCACCTTATGTCTTTGCCGTTTGTTTTACTGCTGCGGCGCGTTCGGTTTTATGTCCATGTCCCTTGAATGTCCGCGTTATGGCAAACTCACCTAATTTATGCCCAACCATATTTTCTGTAATGTAGACCGGTATAAACTTTTTACCGTTATGCACGGCTAATGTATAGCCAACAAATTCAGGAGGAATAGTTGAGCGTCTTGCCCATGTCTTGATTACCTTTTTTTCTCCTGATGATTCCATATTTTTAAGTTTTTTCAATAATTTAGTCTCAACATAAGGTCCTTTTTTAGTAGAGCGTGCCATAATTATCTCCCCTTTTTGAATTTTCGATTTTGGATTTCTTCAATCGAAAATCGAAAATCCAAAATCGAAAATTTCATATTTTTAAGCATATCTTTTCTTCACAATAAATTTATTTGTTTGTTTATTTCTTCGTGTTCGATAACCTTTAGCCGGTTGCCCCCAGGGACTGCAGGGATGTCTTCCTCCAGAGGATTTTCCTTCTCCACCACCTAAAGGATGGTCAACCGGATTCATCGCTACTCCACGATTATGAGGTCTTCGCCCCAGCCATCGTGACCGGCCTGCTTTGCCAAGATTGATATTTCCATATTCTATATTTCCTACCTGACCTACCGTTGCCATGCAATCTATATGAACCAATCTAACTTCACCTGAGGGAAGTTTAATATGGGCGTAATCCGCCTCTTTAGCGGCTAATTGAGCGACACCGCCTGCGGTGCGAACAATTTGTCCCCCTTTTCCCTTTCTTAATTCGATATTATGAATATCAGTCCCCGCCGGTATTGCCCGCAAAGGAAGGGCGTTACCTGCTTTTATATCAACATCTTCTCCTGCAGAAACAGTATCTCCAACCTTCAATCCTACCGGTGCCAGAATATATCTTTTCTCACCATCTTTATAATGAATCAAGGCAATATTAGCCGAACGATTCGGGTCATATTCAATAGAGGCTACTTTAGCCTCCACATCCCATTTATCCCGTTTAAAATCTATCATCCTATAGAGCCGTTTATGCCCTCCACCATGAAATCTAGCGGTTGTTCGACCATAATTATTCCGACCACCTGTGCCTGGAAGGGTCTTGACTAAACTTCGCTCTGCCCCTTTTCGGGTAATTTCCTCAAATGTTAATCCACTCATCCCCCGTCTGGCAGGAGAAGTAGGTTTATATTGTTTAACCGGCATAATACTCCTCTTAGGAAGTCTGACCTGTCTGACCTGTCTGACCTATCCTTTATGCTTCAAATGCAGAAATAAGTTCTCCTTGTTTTAAGGTTACTATTGCCTTTTTGAAATCAGGCCTTTTACCTATGGCATATCGAACCCTTCTGGGCTTACCGTGTTGAATTAATGTATGTACCTTAACCACCTTAACCTTATATATCTTCTCAATAGCCTTCTTAATCTCAATTTTATTAGCTTGCATACCTACTTCAAAGATATATTTATTCTCTTCTCTTAATATATTTCCTTTTTCAGTAATAAGTGGTCTTCTAATAATCTGGTAAAAACTGTCCATTTTAAATTCCGCCCTCTCAATTATATCCTTGTCTCCAATTTATCCAATGCCGCTTTGGTAAATAATAGCTTTTCATGCAATAATACCTTATATGGATTCAAATTCGAGGCTAAAATTACATCCGCACCTTCTATATTTCTAACTGATAGATACAAATTCGTATCCGATTCATCTAAAATAATTAATGGGTTCTGCAGGTTTAGATTTTTTAAAATCTTTGCCATAACAGAAGTCTTTGGTTTATCTAATGCGAGCGAATCAATAATTACTATTTTATCATTCATCGCCTTGTCTATCAAGGCACTTATTAAAGCCCTTCGATTAACCTTTTTGGGTAATTTAATCTTAAAACTATGTGGTTTAGGCCCAAAAACTACCCCGCCTCCTCTCCAGATAGGATTTCGAGTACTCCTTACCCTGGCCCGTCCTGTCCCTTTTTGTTTCCAGGGTTTTTTACCGCCACCACTTACTTCACCACGTGTCTTGGTACAGGCCGTCCCCAGTCGTTGATTGGCTAAATAGGCCTTAATGGAATCATAAACAGCAGGTTCCGACACCTTCTGACTGAATATAGATTCCGGCAGTTGAATTTGATTTAAAACCTTTCCCTCTTTACTATATAAATTAGTTTGATACATATTTATTTCCTTATGAAATTTTGGATTTTCGATTTTGGATTTAAGGATATAAAATTCCTCACTCCAAAATCGAAAATCGAAAATCCAAAATTATTCTCAATGCCTAATTACCTTTCTTAACTGCCTTTTTAATAATCAAAAGTCCTCCCTTTCTACCAGGGACGGCACCATCAACAAACAATCGATTTTGCTCTGCATCTACCTTAACCACCTTTAAATTCTGGGTGGTAACCTTCTCTCCTCCCATTCGTCCTGGGAGTCCATGTCCTTTATGGACCCTGGATGGTTCAGAACTTTGCCCTAAAGAACCTGGTGCCCGGTGAAACATCGAGCCATGTGAGTCCCTTCCGCCCTTCCAGTGATACCGCTTAACCACACCGGCAAATCCTTTACCCTTTGATATTCCGCAGACATCTAAATAATCACCCTCTTTAAAAACATCCGCCTTAAATTCTTGACTCACCTGGTAATTATCAATATCTGCAATTCTGAATTCTCGTAAATATCGCTTGAATTTGACATCTGCCTTTTTGAAATGTCCGGATACAGGTTTATTTATCTTCGTTGCGACTACATCCTTAAACCCTAATTGAAGGCTATTGTATCCTTCTTTTTCTTGTGTCTTTTTGGCCACCACAACACAAGGGCCTGCCTCAATAATTGTTACCGGAATAAATTCACCCTTATCATCGAACACTTGAGACATTTCTATTTTTCTACCTATAAGTCCTACGGACATTTCATCCTCCTGTTAATTGTAACCGTTCAGTCAATGCATTTAGGAATATTCAAAGGGAGATAAAATTCATTTTAAATTGCAAATTTATCATTTTAAATTTAAAATTTGCAATTTAAAATGTTAAATTTAAAATGATTTATCTTTTCTTCGGATACTACCTGAACGCTTACTGTTAATTATTAATTGATAATTGACCTTACAGCTTAATTTCTACATCCACCCCGGCCGGCAAATCTATCTTCATTAGAGCCGGCACGGTATCTGCTGTTGGCTCTAAAATATCCAATACCCTTTTGTGAATCCGCATCTCAAATTGTTCCCTGGACTTTTTATCTACATGGGGAGAACGCAGAACAGTCCATCTATTTATCATTGTTGGTAATGGTATTGGTCCGGCTACCTTTGCCCCGGTTCTTTTAGCCGTAGATGTAATTTCTTTTGCAGACACATCTAAAAGTCTATGGTCATACGCCTTTAACTTGATTCTAATCTTTTGTGCCATTTTAACATTACTCCATTTATAGGTCTTATAGGTTTATAGGTCTTATAGGACATATAAGACCTATAATCCTATAAGACCTTTCTCTCCCTGCTACCTACGCAATTACCTCTGTAACCACACCGGCCCCGACGGTATGTCCGCCTTCACGAATAGCAAATCGCACCTCTTTCTCCATAGCTATCGGTGTGAGTAATTCTACATTCATATTGACATTATCGCCAGGCATAATCATCTCTATCCCTTCCGGTAACTCTATCGACCCGGTAACATCTGTTGTCCGAAAATAAAACTGTGGTCGATAACCTTTGAAAAACGGCGTATGTCTGCCACCTTCTTCTTTGGTCAAAACATATACCTCTGCCTTAAACTTGGTATGAGGAGTAATTGACCCAGGGGCGGCTATAACCTGTCCTCGCTCTATCTTCTCCTTGTCTAGCCCCCTTAACAATAACCCAAGATTATCCCCTGCCTCTCCCTGGTCAAGGGTTTTCCTAAACATCTCTACCCCGGTTACCACTGAGGTCTGTGTTGGTTTTACCCCAACTATTTCTACCGAATCCCCTACCTTGACTAACCCACGCTCTACCCGGCCGGTGGCCACTGTCCCTCTGCCTGTAATCGAGAATACATCCTCTACGGCCATCAAAAGTGGTTTGTCTTTCTCTCGTTTCGGAAGTGGAATGTATGAATCTAAGGCATCCAAAAGCTTGAATATCGGTCCACAATTAGGACATTCCCTCTTTCCACATCCACATTCACCTGCCTTCAACGCCGAACCGGCTATGACCGGTATGTCATCACCCGGGAAATTATATGAAGATAATAACTCCCGCACCTCTAATTCTACTAATTCTAACAACTCAGGGTCGTCAACCATATCTGCCTTGTTCAAAAAGACAACGATGTAAGGCACACCTACCTGACGAGCCAATAATATATGTTCCCGAGTCTGCGGCATAGGTCCATCTGCAGCTGAAACAACCAATATCGCTCCATCCATCTGTGCCGCCCCGGTAATCATATTCTTGATGTAATCCGCATGTCCTGGACAATCTATATGGGCATAATGCCTATCCTTTGTCTGATATTCTACATGGGCGATAGCGATAGTTATCCCTCGCTCCCGCTCCTCTGGTGCATTATCGATACTATCAAATGCCCGAAAAGCCGCCCCTCCCTCTAAGGCTAAAAGTTTGGTAAGCGTCGATGTCAAGGTTGTCTTACCATGGTCAATATGACCAATCGTCCCCACATTCAAATGTGGCTTTGTCCTCTCAAATTTTTGCTTTGCCATTTTTTTATTCCTCCTTTTTAAGAATAGGTCTAATAAGACTTATAGGACATATTATTATTATTTCCCATTTCCATATATTTTAGAGATGATTTTCTCGGCAATATCTTTAGGAACCTCCGCGTAATAGGCAAATTCCATCGCATAACTGGCTCTTCCCTGGCTCAATGAGCGTATGGAAGTAGCATAACCGAACATCTGGGCTAAAGGAACCATACCACGAATTATTTGTGAGGTGCCCTTTAATTCCATTTCTAAGATATTAGCCCTTCTTGAATTAACATCTCCGATTATATCCCCCATATATTCCACAGGAACTATTATTTCTAATCGCATCATCGGTTCTAAAAGAACAGGATGTGCCTTTTTAACTCCGGCAAGAAATGCCTGATAACCTGCATTTTTAAAGGCAATCTCTGACGAGTCAACCTCATGGAAAGAACCGTCAAAAAGGGTTGCCTTAACATCTACGATCGGATACCCGGCTAAGACGCCATTTGACATAGCCTCTTCTATACCTTTTTTCACAGCCGGGATATATTCCTTGGGTATAGTTCCGCCAATAATTTTATTCACGAATTCAAGGCCAGTTCCTGGTTCTACAGGTTCTATATTTAACCAGACATGTCCATACTGTCCTCGACCACCACTCTGACGAATATATTTTCCTTCTACCTCGGCATGTCCTTTAATAGTCTCTCGGTAAGCAACCTGAGGTTGACTTACGATTACCTCTAATCCAAATTCCGATCTCATTCGTTCTATAAGAACCTCTAAATGTAATTCTCCCATACCGGAGATAAGTGTTTGTCCGGTATCAATATTTGTAGAGCGTTTAAAAGAAGGGTCTTCCTGGGCTAAGCGATTCAGAACTATGCCTAATTTTTCTTCATCCTGCTTGGTTTTAGGTTCTATAGCCACTGAGATAACAGGTTCCGGAAAATGCATTGATTCTAAAACAATGGGATATTTCTTGTCACAGAGCGTATTTCCTGTAGTTACATCTTTCAATCCTACCACCGCACCTATATCACCGGCACAAATCCGTTCGATATCTGTTCGTTTATTGGCATGCATTTGCAGGATTCTGCCAATTCGTTCATGTTTATCCGTTGTAGAATTATAAACGGCGTCCCCAGCATTAAGAAACCCTGAATAGACCCGGATATAAGTCAAATTACCAACATAAGGGTCGGCACAAATCTTGAAACATAAGGCAGAAAACGGCTCATCATCTGAGGCAATCCGCTCTTCCTGCTGGTCTGTTTTTGGATTGATTCCATTGACCGGCGGCTTATCTATGGGAGAAGGTAAATAATCTATCACGGCATCCAGAAGTAATTTTATGCCTTTGTTATTTTTTGATGAACCACATAGAACAGGGAAAATAAGTCCCTCAATAGTTGCCTTGCGAAGGGCCTCTTTAATCTCATCAATCGTGATAGATGCCTCATCCAGAATGTATTTTTCCATCAATTTCTCATCAACCTCAGCAATTGCTTCTACTAAATTATGATGAGTTTCCAAAGAGATTTTCTGCCATTCTTGAGGGATTTCCCTTTCTTCGAAATCTTCTTCTTTATTTTCAATCGATGTCCAGAAAATAGCCTTCATATTGATTATATCAATAATACCTATAAAGTTATTTTCCTTAGTTATCATGGGTAATTGTATGGCAACGGCATTAGCCCCTAACCTTTCTTTCATCTTTGAGATCACACCGCTAACATCTGCTCCCACCTTATCTATTTTATTGACAAAGGCGATTCTGGGGACATGATACCTATCCGCCTGCCGCCAGACCGTCTCTGATTGTGGTTCTACACCACCTACCGAACAAAAAACCGCAATTACCCCATCAAGCACCCTTAATGACCGTTCTACCTCGATAGTAAAGTCAACATGCCCCGGTGTATCGATGATATTAATCTCATGGTCCCTCCATGAGCAGGCAGTAGCCGCCGAGGTGATAGTAATTCCTCTTTTTTGTTCCTGCTCCATCCAATCCATAATGGTTGTTCCTTCGTCTATCTCACCCCATTTATGTATTTTACCTGTATGAAACAGAATCCGCTCGGTAGTAGTAGTTTTACCGGCATCTATATGAGCCATCAGCCCAATATTTCTTATCCTTTCAAAAGAAACTTCCCTTCCCATATTCTTTACCTCTTTGTCTTTAACCATTATCTGTGCCATATAATTTATTGTTTTTTCCTCCTCTTCTTTTAACCAACTGTGTTTTTTACGCCAACAGCAAGTATCTTTTTACCATTTATAATGAGCAAAGGCTTTATTAGCCTCGGCCATTTTATGGGTATCTTCCCGTTTTTTAATCACCGCACCTGTATTATTCAGTGCATTCAATATCTCCTGGGCTAACTTTTCCTGCATGGATTTACCTTTTTGTATCTTGGCAAAGGAGATAAGCCAACGCATAGCTAAGATAAGACCACGCGATTCTGAAACCTCGGTCGGTACCTGATATGTTGCCCCACCAACCCGTCTTGATTTTACGGCTACATGTGGTCGGACATTATCTAATGCCTTTTTAAAAACCGTCAAAGGTGCCTCTTTTGTCTTCTGCTCTATTATTTCAAAGGCATTATAAACTATTCTCTGGGCAATCGATTTTTTCCCTCGCCTTAAAATCATATTGATAAATTTACTGACCATTTGACTGTTATATATTGGGTCTGGAATTACCTGCCTTTTCCTTATCGGTCCTTTTCTTGGCATAAAATTACTCCTTTTTTAATTATGAATTATAAATTATGAATTGAGGGATTTTAATTCATAATTTTTACTTCTTCCCTTCTTTCGCCGCCTCTTTAGGTGTTTTACTTCCATATTTAGACCTGGCGCGTCTTCTACTTTCTACCCCTAAGGTATCTAATGTTCCCCGGATAATATGGTAGCGCACGCCCGGGAGATCTTTTACCCTACCGCCACGAATCAAGACTACCGAATGTTCCTGAAGATTATGTCCAATGCCTGGGATATAAGCCGTTACTTCGGCGCGGGTAGATAATCGGACCCTGGCTACCTTTCTTAAAGCAGAATTTGGTTTTTTGGGTGTAGTCGTATAAACCCTGGTACATACCCCTTTAGATTGCGGACACCCAGCTAAGGCAGGGGTCTTTTTCTTGACTACTATTTTCTTTCTCCCAAATCTAACCAATTGATTAACCGTAGGCATTATTTTTCTCCTCTCAAAAAAAGATTTCATCCACAAGAAGGTTGAGGTTGAGGTTAAGGTTGAGGAAGACTTCTCAACCTCAACCTTAACTTCAACCTGAAGTAAATGAACAATAGATTAAAAAAGCAAGCTTTAAGTTAGCCTGCCTTCATTTCAAAAACTCTTAAAAAAATTTAGAGGAAATATAAACTCTTTTACCTCCTTTTTTCAAGAGAAGAATAGGATAACTAAAACTTCCCTCACATTCAAACATTGACAAGACATTCAAATGTAAAATATAAGTATAACATTAATGTCTAATTTTGTCAACTAAAATTTTTATAAATTTTATAAATTTTTGTAAATATCTCAAATTTTTTCAGCCTGTGCAATCAAAATATCCGCAGATTACGCAGATTTCACAGATTAAAAACAAAACGCTTATATTCTTTGCTTTCTGCTCCAAAGTTTAGAAAAAGCCCTTTCTTTAAAAGCCTTGGATCTCTTTTTTCTCCATCTGTGAAATCTGCGTAATCTGCGGATTAAATCTTGATTGCACAGGTCAACATTATCCGTGTTATCCGTGTGCTATTCATCTCTCCTTTCTCCTTTATTTTTCATTTTTCACTTTTCGTTTTTCACTTTTTAACGCCTGCGAAGTTTGAAAGGAAACTGAATTACCGCTAATGGTGCAGTTGGTAATTGTTAGCGAGGTCTCATCGCAACAAATTCCACCGCCGTTATAGGTATTAGCCGAATTGCCAGTAATAAAAATTAGTTGACTTTCTGGGATAATTAGTGTATGATAGAATATCAGGAGGAGAATTTAGATGAAATCATTAATTGAGAGAGCAAATATATTAATCGAGACATTACCCTATATAAAAACATTTTTTGGTAAAACAATAGTTATTAAATATGGTGGTAAGGCTATGGTTGATGAAGAATTAAAACATTGCTTTGCCCAGGATATTGTTTTATTGAGATACATAGGTGCGAAACCGGTTGTTGTTCATGGTGGAGGTGTGCAAATAAACCAGGTGATGAAAAAGATGGGGAAGAAGGCAGAATTTATTGATGGACTTCGAGTTACCGATATAGAAACAATGGAGATTGTAGAAATGGTGCTGGGAGGACGGATAAGTTCTGAAATTGTCTCCTTAATTAATCACCACGGTGCTCAAGCAGTTGGATTGACAGGTCTGGATGGAAAATTGATTGAGGCTTGTCAGACCACAGATGGAAGTTTGACCGGTCAGGTAACTAAAATTAACCCGAGGGTAATTGAAACCCTTGATGAAAATGGATTTATCCCTGTTATTGCCCCTATCGGTACAGGAACGGATGGAAAACGGTATAATATCAACGCGGATACAGTTGCCTCTGAAATAGCCACTACATTATCTGCCCTAAAATTAATTCTTCTCTCAGATACTAAAGGTGTTTTGAAGGACATAAAAGACCCCAATTCTCTGATTTCTACCTTAAAGGTTGAAGAGATTGACCTGTTAATAAACGATGGATGTGTCTCTGAAGGAATGCTCCCTAAAATTAATGCCTGTAAATGTGCAATTAGTTCCAATAAGGTTGATAAGGCTCATATAATCGATGGTCGAATTCCACATTCTATACTTTTGGAATTATTTACAGATAAGGGGATTGGGACACAAATAATTCGGTGGTGTCCGTGAATAGCTAACTTGTGTAAAACAAGAGGATAAATTCAT
>JASEHU010000369.1 GCA_030018635.1 bacterium | reverse complement strand
ATGAAAGATGCTATTTTACTGGGTTTCTACAAAATTTGCAAAAGTTCAGTAATTAGATAATTTAGAAGGGTTATACCTAAATAAATTGAGATTGCAATAGCTTGAACTAATCTAAATTTCTATCCTGAGCAATTTTTCCTTAAACTTTACTCCGCCTGAAAATCCACCTGATTTACCATTACTCTGGATAACTCGATGGCAGGGGATGATAATTGGAAGTGGATTTTTCTTCAATGCCTGACCAACTGCCCGCAATGCCTTTGGATTACCTATTGCTTTAGCAATAAATTGATATGTTTTCACTTCACCGTAAGGAATAGTTTGAGTCGCCTTCCAGACATTTTTTTCGAATTCAGTGGCAAACCTTAAATCCAATGGATAATCAAAAACTACCCGTTTACCTTCAAAATAGTCAATTAATGAGGTCTTTATTTTCTTGAAATACTCCTCATCCCTGACCAAATTATTTTGATGAAGTTTTTCTTTGATTAAAGAAAGTGCCTTTTCCCCATCAATCTGGGGAAGAACGGTAGCCTTCAACCCGGACTTGTTGGCCGCTATCCCCATCCAGCCTGAAGTAGTATTGAATATAGAATAAAGGATTTCTTCCATTACATCTTTTCTAATTTAGCTACCCTTGATTCAATTGAGGGATGGGTAGAGAACAGGGTCATTAAACCACCGCCAAGGAATGGGCTGACAATAAACATATGGGCCGTAGCCGGATTAGCCTCCATAGGTATTCGTTGGACACCAAGGGTTAATTTTTGTAATGCACGAGCCAGACTTATTGGTTTGCCACACATCCTTGCCCCGGAGGCATCGGCTAAGTATTCCCGGGAGCGGGAGATAGCCATTTGGATGAGCATGGCGGCTAAAGGTGCCACAACAAGCATGACTATGAATACCAATGGATTTTGTCCCTCGTCATCATTTCTGCTGCCGAATATAGCCGCCCACCTGGCCATAGAGGCCAGCATAGTAATTGCCCCGGCAATAACCGCCGCAATGGTAGCAATTAAAATATCGCGATTTTGAATATGTGCCAATTCATGGGCTAATACCCCTTCTAATTCATCTTCATTTAATAATTGAAGTATCCCCTCGGTAACAGCCACGGCGGCGTGATTTGGATTCCTACCGGTAGCAAAGGCATTGGGTGTCCCCCCTGGAATAATATAAACCTTTGGTGTTGGTAATTGGGCTAATTGGCATAAATTATTTACTACCCGATGTAATTTAGGGGCATCTTTTTCGGTAACCTGTTTAGCCCTATACATTGCCAGAACTATCTTGTCTGAAAACCAATAGCTGACAAAATTCATTACCAAGGCTAACCCAAAGGCGTAAATCATACCTTCGCGTCCACCTAAAACCTGTCCCACAAAGATTAAGAGTAAGGTTAAACCTACCAGCAACATAAAAGTCTTGAAAGAATTCATTTATTTTCATACCTCCTTGATTAATTTATACATGTTCTCTGAATTTATACTTTCTTTGTTTTTTCCTCTCCTGCCAATCATGTAACATCACCGGGCCAAAGATTACCCATAAAATGATTATTAAACCGACTATAACTATTTCTGCGTTTTCCATTATTTTATTTCTTTCTTAAAAGTGTTATTCCAATAAGCACACACGAAAGATATAAGATTATTCCTGCACTTATCAACCAGAAATTAATCCCTTGTTTAGAAATCAGAAGCCCAAATATAAAAGCGGCTACCATCAGATTCCCTAAATCAAATATCTTTTGTGCTATTATTTTCCAACTTTCTTTTTCTAATTGCATTTTGATAAAGTGGATATATGCGGTAGCAAACTACCGCACTCCATAATTCCTTCTCTACCTCCAGCGGGGGAGATATTTATAGGATATATAGGACATATAAGACCTATAACATCCTGTTACCTACGCAATTACCTCTGTAACCACACCAGCCCCGACGGTATGCCCGCCTTCACGAATAGCAAATCGCACCTCTTTCTCCATGGCTATAGGTGTAAGTAATTCTACATTCATATTGACATTATCACCAGGCATAATCATCTCTATCCCATCAGGTAACTCTATCGACCCGGTAACATCTGTTGTCCGAAAATAAAACTGTGGTCGAT
>JASEHU010000368.1 GCA_030018635.1 bacterium | reverse complement strand
TGATTTATCTTCTTTCACCGATTACTGATCACCGATAACCGATCACCTTGTAGTTCATTTGGGTAAATAATTGATATCCATCAATTGAGTAGCGACAGAGCACTAGTTGAGGCTAAAAGACATTTGAAGGATTTCAGCCCATTTACCTTGTAGGGTGTCAATATCTTGTAGATTTTTGAGTGGTATAGGGACAGAATTACGAAGTCCACAGTGAGGTCTAAGGAAATTGTAGTGGGTAACAAAGAGAGTGGTAAGAGCGATAGCACCATTTTTAGTATTAAATCCACAGGCAGATTTTGTATGGAACTTATAAGTACGATTAAGTCTTTCAATAAGCTGTTTGAAGGGTCTAAATTCTTCAGATTCAGAGTCAAGGTTTTGAAGTCCAATAACTTTTTTATGGGTAAGATTTGGAGAGAGAGACTGATTAATAAAGTGGATACCAGCAAGATAAGATGGGTTACCATCAGTGACTAAAGTAATATTTTGGTTGGGAAGAGCTGTACGGACAGCTTCATTCATAGCAATGGTAGCAGGTAGAGTATCTCTGGTTTCATCTACATGATAAGCAGTAATCTTACGGCTTTTGGAAGAGATAAATAAGAAGGTGTAGTTGTTTTTCCCTGATACTTTGATATATGTTTCATCACCAGCTTGAGTATCATCGACATCACCTTTATGGGCGAAATTAAACTTATGGCAGTAATAGGCAGCAGACTGGGCATAATTAAGAACAGTTTGATATGAACAAGGGATAGAGAATACATTTTTTAAGATAAAGGCAGTTTTTCTTGCAGATATAGCTGTAGAAATATGGAAGGTAAGGATAAGACAGAGTGTATTAAGGGATTTACGAATATCAAAGAGAGAAGAACTCTTTTGAGGAGCAGAATGAATCATCTGTTCATTAGTGAAGTGGTATTCTCTGAACTGGTATCTAAGTTTAAACTGGGAAGATTTAATTTTAGCGAGGAGTTTTTCAGCAAAGTTAAGGTTAACTTTATTAGATAAAAAAACAGGGCATTTATCATTATCGCATTTATAGATGGAGACATCTTTGCGTTCTTTCCAGAGGTAGAGAGCATGCCCACAATGTGGGCAGAAGTATTTGGTTCTAATTCGATGACGAGGATAGAGTTGGTTAAGAGATCCACAGACTTTACACTTAAGTTGACTTCGCTTTTTGCCGTTATTGTAATAAAGATATTGAGCAGGAGCAGAACATATTTTACAGATAGAATTTTGAGGAGTTTTAGCCTCAGGTTTTTTAGGATTAACAGGTTGTAAATGGCGACCATTTTCTTTTTCGTATTTAACCAAAAGGTCTTTATAGTTTAATTTTGGAGTAGATTTAGGAGGGGTGGTAAGCGGAGATTCGGGGTCAACGAAGAAGTTTCGGTAATTAGGATGTTTTTGTTTGAAGTCATCTTTAGGTTTAACATCAGGATTACGGTCAGCTAATATATCAGAAAGACCTTGAATAATTTGTTCTATTTCACTACTGGTAAATTTAGAACATATCCAGATAATAAAACGATCAACTTTTTTCATATTTGGTTTGCCTCCTTTTGGTGGTTTTGAGGGAAAATTCCCCTATATACTTTTTCCCATTTTATCATAAAAAATGGGGGGAGGCAAGCCAAATTTACATAACTCTCTGAAAATATAAAGAGTTAAGAGAAATTTAGGTAGAAGTTTTTGACATTACCATTATCAAAAAAAGGAGGTAATTATGAAAATCTTTAAAATGTTATTCATTGCAACCTGTATGGTAAGTTTAGTTTCATTGGTTTCGGCTCAAGAGCTTTTGATTCACGAGGTGAAAGACGGGGATACTTTGTGGGATATTTCGGATAAGTATTATAAGACTCCCTGGTTATGGATGGCTATTGCTGATTATAACAAACTCAAAAATCCTCATGCCCTTTCCCCACATGACAAGATTAAAATACCAGAAGTGCCAGAGGTGAAAGTAACGGCTGTATTTGGTGATGTTACTATTAAAAGGATTGGGACGGATAAGTATGTTAAACTCAGGGTAATGGATAATATATATCCCCATGATGAGATAGTGGTGGGTGCAGATTCAACAGCTCAACTTGAATTTGCAGACAAAAGTATTGTTCAAC
>JASEHU010000367.1 GCA_030018635.1 bacterium | reverse complement strand
AGCAAGGTAAAAGCCCCTTTTTTCCGTCGTCCTAAAGTAGCCACACCCATTTGATAAAATGATTTTCGATTGAGGAATTTTATATCCTTAATCCAAAATCTAAAATTCTTTAATTAGTTCTTCTGCAATCTGGACTGCGTTCAGTGCCGCTCCTTTAAGAAGATTGTCAGATACTATCCATAAATCTAATCCATGTTCAACTGAGGTATCCTTTCTTATTCGACCAACATAGACCGGGTCTGTGCGTGAGGCATTAATAGCTAAAGGATACTCATGATTTGCAGGATTATCTATCACCACCACTCCAGGGGTTTTTTGTAATATTTCTCTCGCTTGTTGTGGGGTGATTTCCCGTTCAAACTCTACATTTACCGCCTCTGAATGTGCCCTCAAAACAGGAACCCTTGCCGTAGTTGCTGCAACCCTGATTGAATCATCACCCATAATCTTCTTCGTTTCATTGACCATCTTCATCTCTTCCTCACTATAGCCGGTATCCAGGAATTTCCCTATTTCAGGAATAACATTAAACAAAATCTGATGAGGATAAACCTCAATGGGTATTTTATCCCCGTTTATATAAGCCTTTGCTTGTGATTCTAATTCTCGCATGGCTTTACTGCCGGTGCCTGAAACAGATTGATAAGTAATCACCACTATCCGTTTAATTTCAGCTAAATCATGGAGAGGTTTTAAAGCCACTACCATTTGAATAGTCGAGCAATTTGGGTTAGCGATTATTCCTTTATGCCATTTTATATCCTGAGGATTAACCTCCGGAACGACTAAAGGAACATCTTTCTCCATTCGGAAGGCACTGCTATTGTCTATAACTACTGTCCCAGATGAAACGGCATAAGGTGCAAATTCCTTGCTTCTCGATGCCCCAGCAGAAAATAAGGCAATCTCAATTCCCTCAAAAGAATTTTGAGTCAGCTCACAAACCGTAATTTGTTCCCCTTTAAACCCTAATTTTTTTCCTGCAGAGCGTGATGAGGCAAATAATTTCAACTCAGAGACAGGGAAATTCCTTTCCTCAAGCACCCTAATCATCTCTGTTCCTACTGCGCCTGTAGCTCCAACAACCGCTACCTTGTATCCGCGACAATGCTTACATCTCATTGTCAAATCCCCCTATAAAAAATTTTACCTCTTCTTTATTATACCAAATTTTAAAGTTAAATGCAACTAAAAATTAGAATTGAGTTTAACCCCAATTTCTCCCTTAAAGGTTTGGGGTATATTTAGAAGGAGATAATGCATCAGTTATCGGTGGGATAAATTTATTTTCTCCTTTTTCCCAAATTTTCCAATTTTCCTTACTTGTAATTTAGATGACTAAAGTATTACAATTCTTTTAATAAGATTATCTTGCCATTTATGGTATATCCTCTACCTCTTCCACGATTAGATGGATTTTCACAAGGAATTAAATCATTAGCCCCAATCTCTGTTAATATCTTGCGAATACTACTTACCCATTGCCTAATTCTGCTTCCCCCAGGTAAATACTTATGATAATTACCTAAGGCTTTCATAACTATACCTTCTGCATTTGCTAATTCCTCAGAAAAGACCCGCTCAATAGAAGGTATCCTCTGCCAATCTGGATATTTATGATAGACATCATTTATATATGCCCTGAACACTATATAATTAAAGATTATCTTTTCTGGTCGGGTTAAACTCAACTCTTTTGTTAAAACCCTATTTCCATCCTTTATTATCTTTATCCTTACCTTATCAGGATTAAGTAAATACTCAAGAAGACCACTACTCTTAGTTTTAAGTATTTCATCAGGGATGTCATGGATATGGATAGAAATTATGTAGGGTAATTTTCTGGCAATAGATTTTAAATAACTCTGAATATATCGTTGATGACCATATATAAGTTTATAGACAAGGATATAAATAGTTGGTTTAAAATGTGTAGCTACAAAGGCTGCCAGTCCTACTCCAGGTAAATATAATAAAAAATTTGACTCAAAGGCAGGAATCCACATCCATTTAATAAAATACAATACACTGATAAATATTGTCAATGAAGTCAAAATTAGAAGTATATAACTTATTGAGCAAACGCAACAATTAAATTTTGGAGGGTAGAAAGAGGGTAGCAAGAAGAT
>JASEHU010000366.1 GCA_030018635.1 bacterium | reverse complement strand
AGCCTGCGGCTACCCTGAGATGATTTGTATGTATATTGTTGAAACCCTATACTAGATTACTCAATTATAAACATCAATATAACATATTATACGAAGAGTATGGATGATGGATAGAAGTTAGAGGTTAGAAGTCAGAAGCCGGAATTACTGGATTCTAACCTCTAACTTCCAACTTCCAACTTCTTATTCATACAAGGGGGGAAAATAAAATGCAAAAAGGAATGGGTATTATTGGAATAGTCTTTACACTTTGTATCATAGGTTTTTTATTCCTTTACTTTACCTCTAAAACTACACAACAAATGACTCAAGAGACGGGATTTAATCTTATGAAAAAAACAATAGGAAAAACTGCTGATGCCTCTACCAAAGCAAATATAAATATATTGAGAAAGTCCATTGCTCAATATTATAACGAACAGAATGGGTATCCTGATAGTTTAGATAATTCCGGAAGCCCACCTTTTATTCCAACTTGTCTGAGAGTAATACCATCTGCAAATTTAGGGATGAATGTTCCCTTCGAACTCCGAACTATCAATAAGATTGTCTATGGAAATACGGTTACTAATACCGGTGGCTGGCTTTACAATCCTTATACAGGGAAAATCATGGTAAATTATGATGGCTTGGATTCTGAAGGAATAAATTATACAACGTATTGAAAAGTGAAAAGTGAATAGTGAAAAGTGAAAAGTAAAGAATGAAAAACTGATTCTTTTATAATTTTTCACTATTCACTATTCACTTTTCGTTTTTCACTTTTCACTTATTATCCGAGGAGGGATGATGATGTTACAATATTTAACCGCAGGTGAATCACATGGAAGATGTTTAGTCGTGATTATTGAAGGGATACCGGCTAATTTAAAGATAAATATCGAGGAAATCAATGAGCAATTAAGAGAAAGACAGGTAGGATTTGGACGCGGGGACAGGATGAGGATTGAAAAAGACCATGTGGAAATGCTCTCTGGAATAAGGCATAATTTTACCTTAGGCAGTCCTATTAGTCTGCTTATTCCAAATAAGGATTGGGAAAATTGGCAGCGAATAATGGCTCCGGCAATAGATTCTCCGATTGAATATGAAGAACCAACTACCTCACCAAGACCTGGTCATGCGGATTTAGCCGGGGCAATAAAATATGGGCATAACGACCTGCGAAATGTCCTGGAGCGAGCCAGTGCCCGCGAAACCGCCGCACGGGTAGCCGTTGGGGCTATAGCTAAAATTCTCCTGCGGGAGTTTGATATCAATTTCGTCAGTCATGTTATTCAAATAGGAAAGGTAAAGGCTAAAAATAATGGTTTTGATGAGATTAAAGAACGAATCGTCATCTCCCTTTTGCGGTGTGCCGATAAAGAGGCAGAAGAGGAAATGATTAAATTAATCGAGCAGGCAAAAAAGGATGGAGATAGTCTGGGAGGGATATTTGAGGTTCAGGCTGTTGGTTTGCCAATTGGACTGGGGAGTTATACACAATGGGATAAACGGCTTGATGGAAGATTGGCTTCTGCCGTTATGAGTATTCCAGCGATTAAAGGCGTGGAAATCGGCGCAGGATTCGAATCTGCCCATAAATTCGGTTCACAGGTGCATGATGAGATATTTTATGCTAAACGCAAGGGATTTTTCAGAAAGACAAACCGTGCCGGTGGATTAGAAGGTGGGATAAGCAATGGTGAGCCAATTGTTTTACGGGCGGCTATGAAACCTATTCCGACCTTAAAAAAACCTCTTGCCTCGGTTAATTTCCAGACAAAAGAACCTACCTTGGCCGGTTATGAACGGTCTGATGTTTGTGCTGTGCCTGCGGCCTCTGTCGTTGGCGAGGCTATGGTTGCTATTGAACTATGTAAGGCAATGCAAGAAAAATTCGCCGGGGATAACCTGCAGGAAATGAAGATGAATTACCAGGGTTATATGGTAATGTCTCAATTATCAGTTGATACCAAATGAAATTTTAGATTTTGGATTGAGGAATATTAATATCCTCAATCCAAAATCTAAAATTGTAATCGTAAGGGGTTGACAAAGTAGGTTTGGTGTGTTGAAATGATAAAAAAGGGAGGCGTAGTGGTTCATAACATTTGATATTGTGGGTGCTCCAGTAGTCAGAATTCAGGAG
>JASEHU010000365.1 GCA_030018635.1 bacterium | reverse complement strand
GATTCTGTATAAAAATTTGTTTATACCCATAAAATAAAATGTCACAGAGTACTAGGAGTAGTAAGTACAATACGCTTTATCAATCAATTTACTACAGGTTATGGAGATTATACGAAAGAACGAGAACAATTGTTTGCAGGTATGGCATTGAATGATATCGTGTCCGAGATAAAAAAGATGAGGGAGTAAACGCGGTAAGGACCAGTGCCAGGGTCAGACCTGCTGAATAGTTCTTTGTAACCTTACTAAAAAGAAGTAGTTCGGTAAGCCAGAAGAAAAAAACGGCGGAGTGGAGTTTTTCCCTAACCAATCAATGAAGCGGATTCGCTTCGCTCACCGCTTATTTTATTGTTAGCATAGTAAAAAAACAAGGAACGGGTTAAGGGTCAAACCGAGAATGTAGAATTAAAAGGAATCTGCTTTCTACATTCTCGGCTTGACCCATTAGTCGTTAGATTAAAATTTAAGAATAACATGACAAACATAAAAATCGACCAGATAATCCGTTCTAAAAGAAAGACACTGTCTTTGGAGATTACAACTGACGCAAGACTTATCGTGCGCGCCCCCAGGATAACATCTTTGAGTTTTATTGAAAAATTGATACTCAAGAAACAACTCTGGATACAGGACAAACAGAAATTAGTTAAAGAAAAATACGCCCAGTCTCAATCAAAAAGGTTTGTCCACGGAGAAAAATTTTTATATTTGGGAAATACCTACCACCTTTGTCTTGTCAATGAAAATACCTTATCCCGATTCGGTGAACCTGTTCTATTTGATGAAAAATTTCATCTGTCAAGGACATATCTTCCTGAGGCAAAAAGGCTATTTAATGATTGGTACAGGAAACAAGCTTATCAGAAAATCAAGGAACGAGTAGATTGGTATTCCAAATTATTTGGACTAAAATACAATAAATTCGGTATAACCAATGCCCAAAAACGCTGGGGCTCGTGCAGTGCCAAAAACAACCTCCATTTTTCTTTGCGTCTGATTATGGCTCCTTTAAATGTTATAGATTATGTGGTTATTCATGAATTAGCCCACACTAAAGAAAAAAATCACTCAAAACGGTTTTGGAATAAAGTAAGAACAATGCTTCCTGATTATCAAGAAAGTAAAAAATGGTTAAGGAAGAATGGACACTTGTTAGTCTTCTAAACTTGTAAGCGTTTAGCCACAGAGGTCACAGAGAGCACAGAGGAATAAAGATGTCTGAATAACTTGTTTCATTTGAAAGGACTTTTTTATCACGAAATAACGAAAAGATGAAGGCACGAAAAGGTTTAAAACCTTGTAATGGTTTTAAACCTTGTAATGGAATTTGAGGAGTTATAAGGGTAGTAAATTAAATCCCTTTCGTGTTTTCTGGTTTTCGTGCTTTCGTGATAAGATTTTTATGCGGAAGATAAACCTTTGTGTTCTCTGTGGCAAATTTATTAGCGTGAACGGATATCTTAATACAAAGAAGGAAAGATAGAAGAATGAAGATTCTACTTCATATCTGCTGTGGGGTATGCGCCAGTTCGGTGATGGAACGATTGAAAGAGGAAGGGTTTGAGGTAATAGGTTTTTTTTATAACCCCAATATTCATCCAGGGGAAGAGTATAAAAGACGGCTTGAGATTACCCGGCAAGTAGCCCATATCCTTGATTTTCCACTGGTTGAAGGTGTCTATGATAAGGAGAATTGGTTTAAACTGACCGCAGGGTTAGAGAATGAGCCTGAAGGTGGTAGTCGGTGTGCAATTTGCTTCGGGATGAGACTGGAGAAAACCAGGGAAAAGGCGTCTGAATTGGATATCCCCTATTTCACGACAACCCTGACCGTAAGTCCACATAAAAATGCGATGCTTATAAATAAAATAGGGAAGGAATTGGGTGCAGAAAATTTCATCGAGCGTGATTTTAAAAAAATGGCGGGAGCTAAACTGGCCATGGAATTTGCCAGAAGGCATAATTTTTATCGTCAGAATTATTGTGGCTGTGCGTCCAGTATGAAATCAAATCAAAAGTAATCGTTCAGGTGTCAGGTATCAGCAGTCAGGTAAAGATACAAAGTTTAAGATAAGGGAAATTTTTCTTTGATGTCTCTCTCTTTACCTGATACCTGACACCTGATACCTGAACGC
>JASEHU010000364.1 GCA_030018635.1 bacterium | reverse complement strand
TCAGACCCAGCTTATATCCTGTGAAATATTCGAATACTGCTCGGCTATTTCCTCCTATTGAGCGGTGAGCTTCGTCCGATATTACCAGATCAAAATCCGTTGGAGAAAATAAGTTCTTGTATTTATTATTAAAAAGTAATGACTGGACGGTCGAAACTACGATTTCCGCTTTTGTCCAGTCGTCTCTGTTTTCCTTATAGATTACACATTTATAATCGTTTTTTAGATAACTCACAAAATTCTTCCATGCCTGCTCTTCCAATTCCAGTCTATCGACCAGAAAAAGAACCCTTTTTGCATTGCCAGAATGTAAAAACATCTTGATTGCCCCGGCCGCTACAAGGGTTTTTCCTGTGCCTGTGGCCATTTCAAATAAAAATCTACTCTTGCCCTCCCTTACCGCATCTTGCAAGGCCTTTACCGCTCTCAACTGATAATCCCGTAAAAACTTAAGTTTATTATCCTCGATGAAGACATCTCTATTTTGTGTGTCTATCCAATCAGGGTCGCTTCTATAATCGGGTTTTTGAGAGATTACGATATAATCAAAATCAACATCTTCGCGAATCAGACTATCCGGGTTCGGCTTGAAAGATTTTTTGTGAATTAGTGAGTCGTAGGTCGGGAATGTAGTAATAATATGTGGATTGCCTATTTCAATATCCCAAAAATAATGCAAATTGCCATTTGACAGTATTATGAATCGAACATTGAGCGATCTGGCATATTTGCGAGCCTGCTCTTTGCCATCCAGCGGACTCCTATCTTCTTTTTTGGCTTCTAAGACAACAATAGGAAAACTTCTCTCGTCTAAAAGCAGAAAATCAACAAAACCATTCCTTGTCTTTTCAAAATCCTCTCCGAGCTCATTTAATGCCTGCTCAGTAATCCGGACATTACTTTCAAGGCAGATGTTAGCCTTTCCTTGATCATTGTCAAAAAACCGCCACCCGGCACTTTCAAGAAATTTATTAATTCTTATACGCGCTTTTGCTTCTTTCATATCAGTCCTCCATCCCCAAAACTATAATAACTATTATCCCCTATTATAATATGATCTAAAACCTTAATCTGCAACACCCTGCCAGCCTGGACTAAATCTTTAGTAAAATCTTTGTCTTCAGTGCTTGGAATAAGACTTCCTGAGGGATGATTATGAACACAAATGATAGAAGAGGTAAAATACTGAAGGGCTTTTTGAAAAATCTCTCTTATTATAGGTACGGCTTGATTGACTGTCCCTTCAGCTATCTCGATAATATCAATAATGCTATTTTGAGAATCAAGAAGGACAACCTTAAAAACCTCTTTCTTTAAGTCCCTCATCCTGGGCATGAGGATATTCACGACATCATTAGCAGATTTGATCTTGACCTTTTCTTCCTTTAGTTCATCCTCCCTGAACCTTCTTCCTATCTCAATGGCGGCTTTTATCTGGGCAATCTTTGCCTGTCCTAAGCCTTTAAATTCTTTCCACTGGGATAAATCGGTATGCGATAAATTACGGAAGGTCTTGAATTTTTGCAATATCTCCCTTGCCAGGTCTATAGCACTATAACCCTGAACACCTGTGCGTAAAAGTATTGCCAATAACTCGGAATTACTAAGTGTATACTCGCCATTCTTTAACAATTTTTCTCTGGGACGCTCATCCTCTGGCCAATTAAGTATTGCTTTTGGAGATACATTTTTCTTATCCATAGTTATCCCTTTTCTCAACAAATATGTGGTCTACTCTGTTTTGGACAATTCGATACCCTTGATTGTAACCGTTCACAGTGGCAGGGCAAACGCATTTAAATCCCACATTTACAGGTGTTGAATTTAGATGCGTTTGCCCTGGCATAACAACCCCCTAACCCCATTTTTAATACTAATCGGGTGAATACTGCCTATCAAAAAGGTGTAGATGCCGAACAAGTTGGTGTATAGTGCTGTAATCCGTAACAATCTTTACAAATTGGATCACTATCCCTGATGTTATCACCTGTCAGTCTAACGATACCTCTACAACCAAAACAATTATTTATAATCGATGTTCAAGTTTTTTAACATACGATTCTTTCAGTCAAAAATAGATGGGTGAAACGAAGTTTCACTCAATCCTCTCAATGATTTCGTTTTCCTCGGCATTAGCTAAATGGATTTTATTTATTGG
>JASEHU010000363.1 GCA_030018635.1 bacterium | reverse complement strand
CGTCGATGGCTTTATAAAATTCAATATGTGTTTCCTCGACGGTGATGTTGATTTTAGCTTTTGCGGTTTTTTCTTCTTTTTCCCCATCTTGATAAGTATTATACCCTAAAAGCATATTTTTGTCAAACTTTTTATCTCTACAAGGGGGTTAATTTTTAATTGAAATTGGCTCTTCTATCAGGTCTTTGAGTTTATCAATATCATGACAACCTAACTATGTGTGAATCATATAGTTACAGAATTCGCCTTATGCCCTGATAGAGTTTTTTTAAAAAAATTAAAAATTTTACTTGACACATTCAAGGCTATATGATAGAATAGAGAAGATATTTCTAAAAACTCACACCATAGTGAGCCTTAACAATAAAAGGCAAATATGGATAGTCAATTATTCTATTTTTCCATCCTTTAGAAAAGATGAACAGCTGCCGATAAATAAATATATTAAGGAATAAAATTAATGAATAATAAAGGGTTCCCATTTAATATTGTGTGTAACGAATTAGATAGTTTTTTACCCAGCAGAGCCATTCCTGATATTAATTTAGCTATTGAAGAAATGCGAGAAGAAAGAAAACTCCCAGTTTCTGTTTTTGCCTCTGAGGCTCTCCTAAATAGATTAGTCAAGCATAATAGCCCATATCAACTCACGGAGGAAGCACATGGGTTAATAAGAGACTTCAAAGGGGAATTTACTCCTGAGTTCATTGAGAATCAGATTATGCATAGTCTAAGAGGGACATTCCCACTTCTATACGACAAACTTCTTCCCAAAATGATGGCTATTTTTTGGACACTTATCGATGAAAAAGTTTTTATAAAAGAAACTATTGAGAAAAAAGCATCTGAGAAGCTAATTAGACCTGCTACCTTCCTATTCCTCTTGGTCATTTACGGAGTGACAAAAGCAACTGAGGAGCGATTTATGGTTTGGGTAAAACAAGTCTCTGCTGTATCGACAAACCAAGATTGAAAAGAATAAAGGAAAAAATATGGAAGACCCAAATGAATAGAGTATTAGACTTCTTTTTTCAGTATTTAAAAATGGAATGAGTAATACAGTTAGTGCAGTTCTAGAAAAAATAGAATCAGCATTTAGATTAGATGAAAACGATGATGAAAGTTCAAGGATAAAAAAAGAACCGGATAAGTTTAAAAATGAACTATTGAATCGCCTAAGGACATATAAAGCAGTGGCAATAAGATCTCCTATTCCAATTATTCCATTAGTGAATTATGCGAATGAAGTTATAGAAAAAGTAGAAAAGAAAGAAAGGATGGATGTGGGAGAATTTTTAAATTTTATGAGCGATAAGTGTGCCTCCTTAAGACAAGATATGGAGACGAAAAGAAAGAAGGCTATTAAACAGGCAGGAGATCTGATAGAAAAAGGAAAGATAGTAGTATTTCTGAGTGGAGAAAAAAGTGATTTATCAACGAAATTTATAGAAAACTCAAGAAAGACTTGGCATAGAACACGAATTATATCTACTATTTATCGAAGAGAAGAAGACTCTATTCCCTTTAAATTGAGAGGAGAACGATATGAGGAAGAGTATGGAGCAGAAAGAGAAATAGAGTCTGAGATAGACAAACTTAATGAAATTATTATTGCAGGAAGAGTTAATTTTGTTATTACAGAGGCTTATATAGGGAGTAAAGAAGGAGGTACACTCTGTATTTATGGTATGAAGGAGATAGCATCTATGATAAATGGAAGGGAAATTCCTTTCTATATTTTAGAGGATTCTTTTCCTAATAATTACCCTCAAGATATTTTAAAGAATATGGTTGAAGAATTTCCTGTAATGAAAAAATATTGTGATTTTCTTCCTTCAGAATACATTACGGGAATAATTAATGAGAATGGCATTTTAAAACCTTGAGATTTTAAAAGAGAAACAAGAGAAACTCATTTACCCAGTTTATAATAATCATCTTCCAACCCCCTAAAATAGTTATTATTGATTTTCTCGAAAGTAATAATACTGCCCGCCAATTGATTTGCTTAATTCTTCAGGTTTTGGTGAGTATTTCAAAGCATTTTCATAAGTAATTAATTTACTCTCATAAAGTTTTTTGAGTGACATATTCATTGTTTGCATCTTATACTCCCCTCCAGATTGCATATAACGGATGTTCCATCTTGTACCAACAGAGCGAGCGTAGTTTAACCCGTTGAA
>JASEHU010000362.1 GCA_030018635.1 bacterium | reverse complement strand
AAACCCCTTAACCTTGAGCCTTGAACCTTTTTCAACTGATAACTGATGGATTACAAAATTTGCTCCTTTTATCCAACAAGAAGGAAACCAATTATGCTTAATATCAAGTTTATTCGTGAAAATTCAGATAAGGCAAGAACGGCATTTCGGTCGCGGGGGATGGCGGAAAATTTATTGGATGAGGTTATCTCCTTAGATGAAAGAAGAAGGGCTATTATTGTCGAATTAGAGGAGGGTCAACATCTCCGCAATACCACCTCTTCCCAAATAGGGCAATTGAAAAAGGAAGGGACGGATATAGCCGAGTTATCTCAAGAGATGCGTCAGGTAGGGGAAAAAATCAAGGAGTTAGAGAAGGAATCAAAGGAGGTAGAGGATAACCTGAATCAGAAATTACTCCTCCTGCCTAATCTACCTCATCCAGATGTGCCTTATGGCCAAACAGGTGAGGATAACCCGGTAGTGCATGTTTGGGGCGCGCCAACAAAATTTTCATTTGAGCCTAAACCGCATTTTGAACTGGGGGAAAATTTTGGGATATTAGATTTTGAGGCCTCGGCTAAAATCACCGGGGCCAGGTTTGCCCTCTACAAAGGTTTTGGGGCAAGATTAGAACGGGCATTGATTAATTTTATGTTGGATTTGCATACAAAAGAGCATGGCTATCAAGAGATACTCCCTCCCTTTATGGTTAATAGTGCCGCCATGACAGGGACAGGACAACTTCCAAAGTTCAAAGAGGACTTGTTCAAGTGCGAATCTACCGATTATTATCTGATACCAACCGCAGAGGTTCCGGTGACAAATATCCATCGAGAGGAAATTCTAAGAGGTGATGACCTGCCAATTTATTACACGGCCTATACCCCGTGCTTTCGGGCAGAGGCTGGGGCTTATGGTAAGGATACAAGAGGGTTAATCAGACAACACCAATTCAACAAAGTAGAGTTGGTCAAATTCACTAAACCCGAGGATTCTTATGCTGAGTTAGAAAGATTACTTAACGATGCAGAAGAGGTTTTAAAAAAACTGGAAATACCCTATCGGGTTGTTGTCTTATGCACCGGGGATTTAGGTTTTGCCTCAGCCAAAACCTATGATATTGAAGCCTGGATGCCCGCCTCGGGTGGATACCGGGAGATTTCGTCCTGTAGTAATTTTGAAGATTTTCAGGCAAGACGGGCCATGATTAGATTCAAAAGAACCCCTGATTCCAAACCCGAATTTGTTCATACCTTAAATGGCTCAGGATTGGCTATTGGGCGGACAGTAGTGGCTATTTTAGAAAATTACCAGCTCGAAGACGGCCGGGTGGCTATTCCCAAGGCACTCCAGCCTTACCTGGATGGGATAGAAATAATATGTCCTCCTATAAAACCTATTTGACCTATAAACCCTATAGAGATTTTTTCAATGATTTAATGAATTTTATCTTTGCCTCTGATTGTCGGGTTTGTAAAAATTTATTATCAAGTTTAGAAGAAAAATATATCTGTAAAGATTGCTTTTCAAAGATAGAATTTATTACGTCACCTTATTGCGATAAATGTGGAAAGATATTAGTCGAATCATTTAAAGAGATTGAAAAACCTATTTGCAAAGACTGCTACAGCCTCAAAAGATATTTTTATGAGGCCAGGGCGGTTAGTATTTATGAAGGGGCACTACGAGAGGGGATCCACATCCTTAAGTTTGAAAAGAAGGTAGGTATTCATAAACCCTTAGGGGATTTATTGGTCAGGTATCTTAAAGAACAACAAGAGGATTTAATTAGTCGGATTGATTTTCTAATACCGGTTCCATTGCATCGAAAGAGATTTAACTCAAGGGGATTTAATCAGGCACAACTTTTATGTGACTATATCGAGAAACACCTTAATTTACCGGTAATCCTTGACCTGCAACGGATTAGATGGACAACACCTCAAATGAATCTGGGTCGGTCAGAGCGACTCCAAAACATAAAAGGTGCCTTTGAAGTAAAAAACAAAGACACTATTTCGGGAAAACAGATATTATTGGTCGATGATATTTTTACGACAGGTGCCACCGTTAATGAATGCAGTAGGGTGTTAATAAAAGCAGGGGCAAAACAAGTCTCTGTCTTAACATTAGCCAGGGGTCGATGAATAATCCGCAAAATGTAAGCGTTCAGGTATCAGGTATCAGCAGTCAGGTAAAGAGAAAAGTTAAGAAAG
>JASEHU010000361.1 GCA_030018635.1 bacterium | reverse complement strand
ACTCCTGACTCCTGAATTCTGACTACTGGAGCACCCACAATATCAAATGGAATGACCCACTAGGGATATAGCCAATATGAATAAATGGGTAGAAATTAATCTGGCAAATGTTACACATAATATTGTTCAAATCCGTAACCTGGTAGGAGAACAGGTAGAGATTATGCCTATAGTTAAAGCAAATGCCTATGGACATGGTGCTGTTGAGGTCGCAAAAACGGTGATAATGGCAGGAGCTAATAGATTAGGTGTGGCATCTTTATCAGAGGGAATCGAACTTCGAAAGGCAGGAATCTTTGGTCCTATATTAGTTTTATCTCCACTTGATATAAAAGAGGTTGAGAAAGCAATAGACAACCGATTGACTTTAACTATTTCAAGCATAAATGACCTTAAAGATTTAATAAGTCTAAAACAACGAGATGTTACATCTCAACCAGTAAAAATTCATCTTGAAATAGATACCGGCATGGGAAGACTTGGTATTCAGTGTGAAGAGATAAGGGAGTTGATTAATATTCTACAAGCAAAATGTCCATTTTCTAATTTAGAGGTAGAGGGTATTTTTTCTCATTTTGCTCAGGCGAATGTGGAGAATAAGTACAAACAATTTAATAAATTTCAGGAAGTAATAAATCACCTCAGCCAGGTAGGGATAAATATCCCTATAAAACATATTTCCAATAGTGGGGCTATAATTAGCTTTAAGGAAATGCACCTAAATTTAGTCAGACCAGGGATTATAATTTATGGACTTTACCCAGCACCTGATTTTCCTAAAATAGTGAACCTTCGACCTGTCATGACATTTAAAGCCAAAATCATACAATTAAGAAAGATTCCTAAAGGATGTGGAATATCCTATGGAGCTACTTATGTTACTTATAAAAATACACTTATAGCTACTCTACCTGTAGGTTATGCCGATGGGTATAATCGACTTTTGTCTAATAACGTCTGGGTATTGATTAAAGGATTTAGGGCACCAATTGTGGGTCGAATAACTATGGATTTTTGTATGGTCGATGTAACGGATATTCCCGGTGTAGCAAAAGGGGATGAGGTAATATTATTTGGCGAGTTGCCATCTGTGGATGAATTAGCCCAGATTTGTCAAACCATCAACTATGAAATTGTTTGTGGAATAAGCCAGCGTGTGCCACGGGTCTATTATTAAAAGGTTATCGGGTGATTGGTTATCGGTTATCAGGTAAGTAAAAGGATTGATTACCAATTACCATATTAAGGAGGTATAAGAAAAAATGTTATTAAAACTTGGGTTACCAAAAGGCAGTTTACAAGAAGCTACATTTGAATTGTTTCAAAAGGCAGGATTTAATATTTCTATTAGTAAACGCTCCTATTTTCCTACAATTGATGATGAGGAAATAGAAATAATGTTAATTAGGGCACAGGAGATGTCAAGGTATGTTGAGGAAGGGGTATTTGATGCAGGTTTGACAGGTCTTGATTGGATTAGAGAAAATAATTCAGATGTGATTGAGGTAACAGATTTACAATATGCCAAGCAGGGATTTAGACCTGTCCGATGGGTTTTAGCTGTGCCCAATGATTCATCTATCCAAAGTATTCAGGACTTACAAGGCAAACATATCGCTACTGAATTAGTAAATGTAACTAAGGCATATCTTGAAAAAAATGGTGTAACAGCAATTGTTGAATTTTCATGGGGAGCAACTGAGGTAAAGGCACCAAGACTTGTGGATGCAATCGTAGAATTGACAGAAACAGGTTCTTCACTACGAGCAAATAATCTACGAATTGTAGAAACTATCCTTGAATCAACCACAAAATTAATTGCTAATAAAAATGCATGGAATGATACTCAAAGGCAAAAGAAGATAGAAAATATTGTTATACTACTTCAGGGTGCTCTCAATGCCGGACAGAAGGTAGGACTCAAAATGAATATTGCGAAGGATAATTTATCACAGATACTTAAAGTTTTACCTGCTTTAAAGAAACCTACTATCTCCAAATTAAGTGATGAAGATTGGTTTGATGTGGATACTATTATTGATGAGAGGATTGTGCGTAAGATAATTCCAGAGCTTAAAAGGGCAGGCGCTACTGGGATTGTAGAGTATCCGTTGAATAAGGTGATTTATTAAGTAGTACCTCTTGACACTTTATTTTAATGGTTAAGTTAAAACGGAGCTTCCCCCCAGTCATAAATACAAAACACCCTTTAACTGTTTGAAAAC
>JASEHU010000360.1 GCA_030018635.1 bacterium | reverse complement strand
CTAATTTCCAATTTCTACATTCTACATTCTACATTCAATATTCTACATTCAAGGTAAATTTCCGTTTGCACAGGTCGAATTCTGGTAATCGGTATTCGATAATCGGTACACTCCAACACCGATTACCGAATACCTGATTACTGATTACTTCATTTTTTGCCCTTCTTCTTTTTCAATAGTTTATATCGATTTCGCAGTCTTTCTACACTTCTAAAACTTATCTTAATCTCTCTTTGTTCATTAAACCTATCTGCAATCGCTCGATTAGATTCTGTCGGATGTTGCACAATCAAGGTTAATATCCGGCCAATATCTTCATCCATTATCCTACGGGCATTCTGTCTGTAATGATTTCCGTGATAGAATGATTGAATCCCGGATTCATTGAAATATTCTTTTATGTTGTGGAAGGCACGGTCGGTAAATCCTAAAAGAGGAGCAAAATAGGTAGCCGCACCACCAGCGTAGTGCAGTAGTATCATCACAAATTTCACAAAAAGTCTATTTTTCCTATTCACCTGGAATTTAAAACCTTCCTTAAAGGTAATTTCGACTAAATCTTTACTTCCTTCTACAGGAGCAATTTCAAATTTTCTCTTCATTTTTCCCTCTCCTCCTATCCTTAGTTTTCTGGACATCGTTTACAGATGTAACCAATTATTTCTCCTTTAAACATTACCTCTAAATAATTTTCTCTGTTTAGAGGAGTTTGGCAACAATAACATCTAAATTCCATTTTAATCATCTCCTTAATTCTTCTACAAAATATATATAAAATCCCCTTTCAGGGATGAATTTTTGTAAACATTCAGGTAACAGTATCGGTTTAAGTTTTAAGATAGTATTGAATATTGAATGTAGAATTATGAAGTTTTGGTATTTTTCCTGCTTTCTTTCAACATTCTACATTCAATATTCTACATTCTACATTTTACCTGAACGATTACCGTCTATCAAACAAAGAACCCAGTGCCATAGATTAAGTTCATCCCTTAAGAGAACATCTACAGCACTGGGCGAAGGAGAAGTGAGCAATTATAATATAACATATTTTTTGAAATTTGTCAAGTATTTTTTATCTTTTGTTATCTTTTTTTATTTTTAAAGGGTGTTTTTATGTTCCTTCTCCTTGTCCGCCCCATTTAAAAATCAGCCTCTATGATGTTTTTATCCTTCCAAAATATATTTTATCATAATTAAGATATATTTGTCAAATAAAAAATTGAATTGACATCAATTCAGATTATTTGGTATAATAGTCGAGAAGAGTTTATAGTTTATAGTTTGGGAATGAAAAGTCCACAACTATAAACTATAAACGATAAACTCTCCCAAGTCTATAGCTACTAAAGAAGGAAAAATATGGAATCAAAACAAATCAAGAAATTATTAGAGGAAGTTAAAGAAGGGAAATTAGGGATAGAAGAGGCATTAGACAAATTGAGATTTTTACCGTATGAGGAATTAGGCGCTACCTCTTTTGCCCGTATTGACCATCACCGGGCTTTACGAAGGGGATTTCCAGAGGTTATTTTTGGACTGGGCAAAAAAAAAGAAGATGTCCTTGAAATAACTAAATCCATGCTTAAACAAAAAAGTAATATCCTGATTACCCGAGCCTCTGAGGAGTTATACGATGCTGTCCATAAAATTGATGCACGGGCAAAATACAATCCCCTTGCCGGCACAATAACTATAATTCAATCCCCTGCTGTTTTGAATTCATCACTCTCCCCTGTTTTAATTATTACTGCCGGGACATCAGATATTCCTGTGGCAGAAGAGTCGGCGGTAGTTGTAGAACTTATGGGAATAAAGACAGAAAAATTATATGATGTTGGGGTAGCCGGCATCCATAGATTATTAGACCAGAAAGAAAAAATTACTCAAGCATCTGTAATTATTGTTGTTGCCGGGATGGAAGGGGCATTAGCCAGTGTAGTTGGGGGATTGGTAGATGTTCCTATCATCGCCGTGCCTACAAGTGTAGGTTATGGAACAAGTTTTAAAGGATTGGCGGCATTATTGACTATGCTGAATAGTTGTGTTCCTGGAATAGTCGTTGTCAATATCGATAATGGTTTTGGTGCAGGCTATTTCGCCGGTATGATTACTAAACGAATGGTACTACTTTAGTAATTGGTTATAGCAGTTATTAGCCAAAAGTTCTCATGTGAAATTATTTCGACCTGTGCAATCAAGTACCTTATAAACCGCTAAAGCGGTTATTTTCTTC
>JASEHU010000035.1 GCA_030018635.1 bacterium | reverse complement strand
TACATTCTACATTCAATATTCTACATTCAAGGTAAATTTCCGATTGCACAGGTCGCAAAAATTTAGACTGAAGTGGTAATCGCTCAGTGAACGGTGGAAAGTAACCACAAGAACGGATGTTGGAAGCCTCAACGAGTTTGAGGACATCTCCCCCGAACAAGGTCGGGCTTCCGTTCCCCACGGTATTGAAAATCTCAATTTGTTCGGGAAAAATGTATTCATAGCTTACCTTCGATGGATAGTTTAATCTCCGGGATAGCTGGATAATTGGTCATATCTAAATGAATTGGGGTAATCGAGATTTTATCCTCCTGAATTGCTCTAACATCTGTGCCTTCTTTTCCTGGTTCATCAACTACTACCTTACTACCAATCCAATAATAGACCTTACCTCTTGGGTCAAGCCTTTTGATTAATTCTTCCTGATATTTCCGATTTCCTAAATGGGTAATAGAAACACCCTTGATTTTTTCCTCAGGCCCATTAGGCACATTGACATTTAAAAAGGTATAAGGTGGTAATCCATGATTTAAAATAAGGTCAGCTATTTTAGAGGCAAATTCTGCGGCAAAATCAAATTGAGGGTTTGTATAACTACCCATTGAAATAGCAAAAGAAGGGATTTTTAAAAGTGTCCCTTCCATCGCCGCAGATACTGTGCCTGAATAGGTTATATCTTCGCCTAAATTAGGTCCCGGGTTGATTCCAGAGACAATCAAATCCGGTCTTGTGGGCAAAATCCCAAAAATACCTATGTTGATACAATCTGCCGGTGTTCCATCGGTAACAAAGGTATCCTCATCAATCTGCTCTACCCTGATAGGATGAGTCAAGGTCAATGAATGTCCCGAGGCACTCCTTTCCCTATCAGGGGCAATGATGATTACTTTACCCAATTTACTTAAGCCCTTCCTTAATGCATGTAATCCTTCTGCCTTTATTCCATCATCGTTGGTTAATAATATGTTCAATGGATTTTCTCCTCTTTTTATAGGTCATCTACTACTCTGTTACATCTCAATTGATAGGTAAAGGTAGAGGTAAAGGTAAAGAGAAAGAGAAATGATACTCTACCTCTACCTTACTACCGCTATCTTGCGCACCTTCTTGTCTGAACCGCCGGCGAGATAATTCACCTTAATCTGGCAAAAATATACCCCATTCAGCACAACATCCCCTACCCCATTTCTGCCATCCCATCTATCCTCTTGATGCATACCACTAGATTTAAAACTATCCTCCAGCAAGGTAATAACTATATCGCCAATAACGGTATAAATTTTTATGGTAACATAGGCATCTTGCGGTAAGTAGTAAGCAATAGTTGTAGATTCCTTCCCAGCGGCAAATGGGTTGGGATAGTTGGTAAATGAATTCTCAAAACTCGACTCGAAAATGATAGCCGACTCAGACCACATCGGGAAAATGCCGGCAACATTTACAGGATTACCCCAATCATCCGTTGCCTGGACATTTACTAATCTAATCCTGAAATCCTTTGCCGTCGCCATACCTGGTATGTCGAGCAATACCTCCATAGTCCGTGAATTAGCCACTTCAACCTCTAAAGCAGGCATTACCTTTATAATTATATTCGGGTCAGTAAGTGGAATAGCGGTTGTTTGTGTGCCATTGTAGGATAAAGTTACCTTCGAGAGGACAGCGTCGGCAGGGATTGGACTATTGAACCTGGTTGAAACACCCAAGGTTACGGTGGCTACCTTAATCAGACCGGTATTTGTTCCCCCCTGGTTGGCAAATGTTATTCGTAATGCCAGGATATTTCTCTCCCCTTTGTTTACATTTACCGGCATCCGGCTTTGAGAAGAAACCGCAAGTCCTTGAGGTTTCTCTTGAATTTGGGTTAAGGCAAGGATTGTGGAAAAGGTAGATGGAATCACCTTCAAAGGTTCATTCGCATCGACAAAGGTCAGACCAAGCAAATCTAATTTGCACTCGCCTAAATTTGCATCTTGCCGAAGGTCTATTTTTAAATTAAGGGTAATCGTGGTTTGTGGGGTAACAGTCGCCGGGGTAATAAGTAATAGAGTTTGTGTACCAACTTGAGTCGTGTATGTGCCAAACCCACCTTCTATTATTATTCCCCATATAACCTGGGGGACATTCAATGTTACCGCAGTCAATAAAATGCCGGCACTATTTGTAGTTCCTGGATTACCAACTGTTAATTCAAATGCCTTGATACCTGATTGACCTGGATAGACCCTGGAAGGGATAGTGGCAGTCCCAGTAATAATAACCTCCTGGGCTGAATCCTGAAACTTAATGAACGAGGTAGTCCCTGTGCTAAAAACACCTACATCTTTATTGGTATTTGAATCCTTAACGATAATCGAGATTGAACCAAACTGAAATTCGTTAGCCGATGGGGTCCCAACTACATCAACGATGACATCCACTGTTTTGGGAATATTGCCGTATAAAATAATAGCCGTGTCAAGGGACAATTCAATAGATTGGTTTGATGCAGTAGTTTTTTGAGCATAAACCATATCGGCATCCCTTATCTTGACCATAGAAATAGCCTTATTTAGTTCAACCAGGCTTTTCAAGGTAATCTGCCATACCTTTACCTCTGACACACCCACCCCTTCATTTTCAAAGACAATCTGTCCAGCCAGAACACCGAGTTGTCCTTTGTTGACAAATTTATTGTCTCCCGTGAGATGGACGGTTACTCCTTGAGATGGTTTTTTGATATTCGTATAACCTGATTCCAGCGGGAAAATCCCTTCTATGATGGGTATTGCTACCTTAGAATTCACATCGCAAGCGGTAATATTTTGGGTTCCGGGCAGGCTTATTTGAAACCTATTAATCGTAGTTGATGTTGGAATTTCAATTATTAAATTTACCGCTATTGCCTCATTTGGAAGAATAACAAGAGGTGTGGTCAGGGATAAAACAATAAGTTCACCTACGGTTTCAATATCTGTTTTACTCCCATAGATAATGCCACCGTGCATAACTGTTATCCCGGTAATAGCCTGATGAGGTATTGTCCCCACATCAAAGGTCAGGGTACCAATTTCAATTCCACCAGTGAACGTTAGCTCGCCAAAGTTTTCAAAAATAATACTCATTGGAATTATATTGCCTTGTCCTTCGTTGACCTCAAAGGGCATAGTCGGTATATTTCTTACCATTAATTTGTCAGGTATCTCCTGGATATACAAAATTTCTGAGCAGGTAGGAATAGAACAAAGGGTAGTGCTTGTGGCGTAGCCGCTAAAGGTAAGTGTACCGGAAACAATTGCCTTGTATGTCCAGATAAACTCTGTCGAAGAACCCCCAGAAAGTTTTGCTACAGACGCAGGCACACTTACCAGGCTAACACTTCCAATACCTTCCAGAATAGATAGCGTCGGGGTAACTGTATGCACATCCTCGGTTGAGGTATTTTTTACCAGCATAACAACCGTTACCGTCCCTCCTACGGCCACCTTTGGTAAGACTAATTTTAATGAGGAGAGTAATCCCTCAGATATTGTCTGGACATAAGGATTGATTACCTCAGAATCTATTGGTCCGTCATTATCCGATGTGAACTCCAAACCATTTACCGGAATCTTCATCATTATGGTAGAGCCCTTAATTGGCTCATTGGCAATATCTACCTTAACAAGTATCCGACAGGGAGCAGAGATGGTTCCTGTCCATTCCCAATATTCTTCTTCTTGATTCCAGGTAGCCGTGCCTAAATGTATATTAACCTCATCACATAATTTAACCGTCTTTATATCTCTTGAATCCCTTGCCGTCCCACTATTTTTAAGCCTCATTTTAGTTAAGCTCCCCGGTGCATAGCCATTACCTGGAATGAGCAAATCCAGGACTGAAACATCCGTTGTGCCAGTAGCGACGGTGAGCATTTGGGCACCATAATTAATAATCTGGGTATTGACTAATCCGTCTATTACCTGAAAGCCAAAAGAATTCAGTGGAAATATCCCTCCTATGCTTGCTGTCCCGGATTCAAATTCAATATCATAAGGTAGTAAAATATGACTATCAATTATATCACCATCTTTAGCCTTAGACTGCGAAACATCATATTTTACCCTGAGATATTTTGTTTCCTCCGGAACAAGGCTAATGTTCAACCTTGAAAATATTGCCTGGCCATGGTGATAGTTACTCATACCGATAGTCTTAGTACCTTCATAAAGATAGAGGGTATCAACCTCTGAATCAAGCTCGGCTACACTTCCAGAACCAATGTTGGCATTAGTCAGGTTTAAAGAGGTTAGGGTTTGAGTTTGAGTATAATAATTACTGACCGATAAACTTAAAATATCCACCCCCCTATCACCCGGATAAACCTTTTCCTTCAGTAAATCTAATGCCTCGAATATAACCTTATTATACACCTTAATCCATTGGGAGGAAGGGTTAGTAATCGGTTCATCTATTGGTCCATCATTATTTGATGAAACCCCAATACCGTTTATCGGTATTCTGATTTTAATTGTTCTGCCTTCGTAGGCAGTATCAGTAATATCCGCCGTAATAAATATCTTTAACCCCGTAGTTCCTATGGTTTGATTTAATCCTGTTCTTTGCCACAAGGCACCTGTCCAACTCATTGTGCCCAAACAGGTATCCGTCCCTGATTGAAATATCTCATCTCCATTATCAACCCATAATTTAAGCGTAACATCATCCTGGACAGCTGTCCCTGCATTTTCTACACCTAAATAGGTTAGCGTATCGGTCGCATAACCATTTGCCGGTACAACTATATCCATGACCAAATTATTCAATTCACCCGATTTGAAACTACCTGGCGGGACATTATTAACCTTTACCTGTGAAAAAACCATCCCATCTACAAAATGATGTCCATAAGAATTTAACGGAAGGTTCGCCGCAACGGTTACAGTTGAAGTTAAGGTTATCTCCTCCAATTGGATGTCTATCATATCCCCATCTTTTGCGTTATTCAGGGAGAGGTCATAGGTAATCGAAAATGTGCTCGTCCCGGGCGGAATCGGGATATTAAGGTTGTTAAAGAACGCTGTGCCGCAAGAAAAGATGGTGCTTGTTCCTGATAGGGACAGGCGACTAATCTGTGCGTCTAAATTGGCTTGTGTTCCAGAACCCTGGGTCAGATTGGTTAATTTAATCGCGGTAATAATTTTCGTAGAGGCGTAGGAATTTTCTGCCAGTATCTTTAGAATCTCAAGGTTGGTTTGCCCTGGATGACTCCATTTTGTAGGCAAATTTTCGGCTGTAAATGCCACATAATCAGTAGGTTTTTTGATGTATGCCGTGAGGGTAGCCACTGCCTCAATTCCTGATGTTGTCCCTGGTGTAGTAGTTTTAAGATATAATTGGCTGGTGTAACTACCAGAATGTTTCCCTGACGGGTAATCCAGCCAGAGATACATAGTTTGGGTTGCACCTTGTTCTGAAGTTATCGAGTAAGTCCCAATGATTTGCTCGGTAGTAGTTATGGTTGTCTGCTCAGTAACCGTATTGGTTAAGGCATAACCAAGAGGGCCAGGTAAAAAGATGGTGCCACCTTCGCTCACAAAATCCCCTGCCCTATTTTTAAGGGTATATGTTCCGTTAGCGATGAGGTTGAGATTAAGTTGGCTCGGATTATCATTTGTTCCGGCAAAATTAGAGGGGAAAAAGACAATTCCATCAATATTTATCTCGCTGTAGAAGGCATTGCTAACATTTATTCCGTCTAATCCAGAGGCACTTTGGGTCCAGGATGAAACTTTAACACTAATCTTCCAATTAGCCTCCTCCTCATATCTTGATATGATTCCTGGTGTAAAGACCAATTTCAAGGTTTGGGTAGCAATAGTATTAGTAGCAGGAAGGAAACAATTAGCCTCATCAATTGTCCAGGTAGAACTCAACGGACCTCTTAATTGCCAACCTGAGTTATTACTCCAAAGATAAACTGCGTGGTCGGTAGGTGTATCAGCGGCATATTGAGTGGTGGTAAGAGAATCCCAGAGATAGAAATTCACTCCATAGATGTCTTTAAATCCATCAGCGTCTGAAACCTCTACCACCAGTGTCATCTCGTTACCTGGAGTCATTTGTGTAGTTTGAGTAGTCGTGCCGCCATTGTCATCTTCAAAAAGTATGACCTTGCTCACGACAGGGTCAGCCGCCTGACAAATGCCATAAGCCCAGATTAAAAATACGGCAAAAATAAACCGTTTCATCAATATTAGTTATACCATAATTATCTTTAGTTGTCAATAAATTTAAAAAATTACAGAAATTTCCAGTAGTCAGAATTCAGGAGTCAGGAGTCAGAATAAAAAAGGCGCTCCTGGAGTGAGGTTTATTCTGACTCCTGGATTCTGACTCCTATATTCTATCATAGATACCCCCAATATCAAATGGAATGACCCACTACTGAGGTGAACACACAAATCAGGTAACGGTTTCATCAGGTAAAAGGATGCAGGCCATACTTTTCGTAGTGCATATCCAATATTAACAAAATCCTTGACAAATCTACTCAAGTATGTTAAAATTTTTGATAAAATGGGTTAAAAGGGGGATTTTCGTAAGATGGCAAAAACGATTGCCCAGATTAATGACCGGATTAAAAAAGGAGAGGCGGTTGTTGTAACTGCTGAAGAAATCATCGATTTGGTAAATAAAAAGGGTGTTAAACAGACGGCTAAAGAGGTAGATGTAGTAACGACAGCTACCTTTGGTCCTATGTGTTCTTCCGGCATTTACTTCAATTTTGGCCATTCTAAACCAAGAATTAAGGCACAAAAGGTCTGGTTGAATAATGTGCCGGCTTATGCCGGTCTGGGTGCAGTAGATACCTATCTTGGTGCTACGGAACTTCCGGAAAATGACCCAACTAACACTATCTATCCTGGAGAATTCAAATATGGTGGTGGACATATCATCGAGGAATTGGTGGCTGGAAAGGATATTCGATTAAAGGCAATCTCTTATAGGACAGATTGTTATCCAAGAAAAGAACTTGAAACATGGATAAATATCAAAGACTTAAATGAGGTAGTACTGTTTAATCCGAGAAATTGCTATCAAAATTACAATGTTGCCGTAAATCTTTCGGATAAAGTTTGTTATACATATCTTGGTGTTTTACAACCTCGACTGGGCAATGCTATCTATTGCAGTGCCGGACAGCTATCTCCTTTGCTCAATGACCCACTTTACCTGACTATTGGCCTTGGTAGTCGAATATTCTTGGGTGGTGGAATAGGTTATGTTGTCTGGCAGGGAACACAGCATAACCCGGATGTAGTGCGAGGAGAAAACAAAGTTCCCAAAAGACCTGCCGGAACATTAGCTGTCATAGGCGACCTGAAACAGATGAATTCGCAATGGCTACGAGGTGTAAGTATGACCGGTTATGGAGTTACAATGGCTGTAGGAATCGGTATCCCCATCCCTATACTTAATGAAGAAATCTGTCAATACACCGCAGTTAAGGATAGTCAAATATATGCTCCAGTTATAGACTATAGCCGAGTTTATCCAGAACGCGAGCCGGATGTTTTGGCTGAGGTGAACTATGCCCAACTTAAAAGTGGAAAGATTATCATCCAGGATAAGGAAGTCCCTACTGGTGCACTTTCAAGTTATGCTAAGGCAAGAGAAATAGCCAATATCCTTAAAGAATGGATACAAGGTGGTAAATTCACCTTGACTGAGCCTGTTCAATTGCTTCCATCAGTTGATTCAGGCATTACTTGTCAGCCGTTAAACGAAAGACCGTAGTAAAAATTAAAAATTATGAATTATGAATTATGAATTAAAATCCCTCAATTCATAATTCATAATTTATAATTTTTACTTCCTCCAGGAGGGGCTATCCTATGTTAAAGAAACGCGTGGTTCTTACATTTCCAAAAGAGACCGTTGAGCAACCAATTACTTATCACTTGATTAAGAACTACGATTTGATGGTCAATATTTTAAGTGCTAAGATTAATCCTGATGAAGAAGGTAGATTGGTTATTGAAATAAGCGGGCAAAGGAAAAATCTGGATAACGGGATAAATTATATCAAGGGATTAGGGGTAACTATTCAGCCATTGGCTCAGGATGTGAAGTGGAAGGAAGATAGATGTACGCATTGCACTGCTTGTATCCCGCTTTGTCCTTCACACGCATTAATGCTTGACCGAGTAACAATGAAGGTTTCATTTGATTCCGACCACTGCATACTTTGTGGTTTTTGCCTTAAGGCATGCCCTTATCAAGCGGTGGAAATACTGTATTAAGGTAATTGTAACCATTTGTGTTAGAATTAAATAAAATAGGAGATTTTTTGTAATGGCAAAGGTAATGATTAAAGAAAAACCAAAAATAGAGCAGATATTATCATTTATTGCTCAACTTCCAATTTCAGTACAAAATATACCCACACTAAAAATGAAGATGGAGAGGAAGACAAGGGAAAAGTTAGATAGTGTGTTATCAAATATGCGGGCAAAAACGGCTGATATTTCAGAAGAAGAAGTTTCGACAATGGTAAATAAAGCAGTAAATCAAGTGAGGATCACCCGTGAAAAGATTACACATAAAAGCAGTAATTGATACTAATATTTTTGTCAGCGGTACAATTAGTAAGAAGGGAAAATCAGCTTTATTAATTGATTGTTGGAAAGATGGGAAATTTAATCTGGTTATCTCTAAAGTTATAATTGATGAAATAATTGAAGTATTGAATCGCCCTGAGATCAAAGTTAGATGTAATTATACTAAGAGAGAAATTGATGAGTTGATTGAGTTAATCTGGACTTTAGGTATAGTTACCCCTGGATTATATGAAGTGAAAAAGTCTAAAGATCCAAAAGACGATATGTTTTTAGCCTGTGCATTAGAAGGAAAAACTGATTATCTAATTACTGGAGATACTCATTTGATTAATCTTAAATACTATCACGGTGTACAGATTGTAAATGTAGTACTCTGTGACATTTTATTTTATGGGTATAAACAAATTTTTATACAGAATCACGAAATATATCCTCACACAAAAACACAAAGCACATAAAGAGGAAAAATAAAAAGAATCTTTGTGTTCTTTGTGTGAGAAAAACCCACAAATTTAAGTGTCATGGAGTAGTAGAGCAGTTTTTGAGATTGTTAGGAACGATATAAAATTTTCAGTAGGGAGGTGTTTTTTGAATAAGATACATATGGAGTATTTCGAGAAAAACGATGTTTTGCATTGGGCCATTTCAGATGAATTTGAGGCTGGCAGTGTAGAACTCAGTCCAAGCATCACGGCGGAGCTTAATAATAGTGGAGAGTTAATTGGGATAGAAATCTTGAATGTAAGTACAAAAAAGGAGGATTGACAAAGATGAAATTAGATGACATTGTTATTTCAAGGGCTATTATCGAAAATTGGAGTAAGGATTTAGTTGAGTATCTTGAGGTAGATGTAGCTATTGTTGGTGGGGGACCGGCAGGGTTAACCGCCGCTTATTACTTAGCTAAAAAAGGGGTTAAGGCCGTATTGTATGAACGCAAGTTGTCTATTGGCGGTGGGATGTGGGGCGGTGGTATGATGTATAACAAATGTGTCTTTCAGGAGGCGTCAAAACCAATCCTGGATGAGTTCAAGATAAGGTATGAGGAATATCAACCGGGCTATTTTATTACTGATTCATTAGAGACCGTTTCTGCTCTTTGTCTGGAAACAATTCGTGCTGGGGCAAGGATATTTAACCTGATTTCGGTAGAGGATGTTATGATTCGTGAGGAAGGGGTTACAGGTCTTGTTCTTAACTGGAGTGCGGTTGATATTGCTAAATTACATGTTGACCCATTGACAATTCGGTCAAAATATGTTGTCGATGCCTCTGGACATGCGGCTGAGGTAGCTAAAATAATTACCCGTAAGATTGGGAAGGCATTATTCACCGCCACAGGTGATTTGATGGGAGAAAACCCTATGTGGGCCGAGGCTGGAGAGCATGCCATCGTGGAAAACACAAAAGAAATCTATTCAGGGGTTTATGTAGCCGGTATGGCTTGTAATGCCGTATTTGGTGGACCAAGAATGGGACCGATATTTGGTGGAATGTTACTTTCCGGCAAAAAAATAGCCGAATTGCTTTTAGCTAAACTAAAGGGTTCAAGTAATTAATCAGTTATTGGTGGAGAAGAATAAGACTTATCTGATCTGTCTGACTTATTCCAGAATTCCGATGGAGGGTATTACCGATGAGTTTATTAGCAATAGAGAATCTATCTGTAGAGGTTGAAGGCAAAAAGGTGTTGAATGGATTCAACCTGACGATTGAAAAAGGCGAAGTCCATGTCCTAATGGGACCAAATGGGTCCGGAAAAAGTAGTTTGATAATGACCATCCTTGGTTATCCGGGTTATAAGGTTTGTGCAGGAGCGATAACATTTGATGGTAGAGAATTAAATTCTATGTCTATCAATGAGCGGGTTAAATTGGGTATATCCATTGCCTTTCAGACACCACCGGAGATACGGGGAGTAAAACTGCGGGATATTATCAGAATATCAGGCGGCAAATCCCTTTGGAATCCACAGATAGAACCAGAGGAGGAATTTGCAACTCCATTATTGAAAAAGGTAGGTTTGGAACCTACACAATTCCGTGACCGTGACATTGGTGTAGGATTTTCAGGTGGGGAACGAAAACGCTCTGAACTTGCTCAAATTTTCGCCTCGAATCCAAAGATAATGATTCTGGATGAGCCGGATTCAGGTGTGGATATTGACTCGCTGAAAACTATCGGCATTGACCTGGGTGAATATATAAAAGGGCATGATTGTGCCTGTCTCATCGTTACTCATTATCGCCATATCCTGCCTTACTTAAACCCGACTCTGGCTCATGTAATGTGTGGTGGCAAGATTGTTAAAAGTGGCAGTCCAATGGAAATATTTACAAAAATAGAAGAAAAAGGCTATTGCGAATATTTAGAGTTATGCCCACCCGGCATAAAAGAAGAAATAGAAAAGGGGTTAGTAATTAACAACACAGAATTTTAGATTTTCGATTTTGGATTTTGGATTGAAGATTGAGGATATAAGATTCCTCAATCCAAAATCCAAAATCGAAAATCGAAAATTATTATATAAAAAGGGGGCTGAAGAGATGAACTGGAAGGAAGAATTAAATAAGAAGGCAGTGGGTGTTCAGGACAAATCCGCCCTACTTGGACCGGATGTGGATATGAAGCAATTCAAAGGGCAAGCCTTAACAAAGCAAGCCTTTCAACTCCCATCAGATGTAGCTGATAGGGCTAAAACCGTAGGTATAAATCCGGATGAGGAGAGTCGTAGTGGGACATTTTTTCAGCTAGACCACTCGGTTATCCTTGCTTGCCGGAAGAAAGAAATCGAAGGGGTAGAGGTAATGGGAACGCCGCAGGTTGTTGAGCAATACGATTGGCTTAAAGATTACTACTGGAAGGCAGTAGCCGTTGATACGGATAAATACACGGCAGAGGCAGAAACCCATCAGCATCCGGGGGGTTACTTTATTCGCACAAAACCCGGTGTTAGATTAACCTTACCTGTGCAGGCCTGCCTGTTTATCGGCACTCAAGGATTATTGCAAGCCGTGCATAATATAATCATTGCCGAAGAGAACTCAGAACTTCATATCATCACTGGTTGTACCACCCATCCGCAGGTAAAAAACGGCATGCATATCGGTATCTCGGAATTTTATATCAAAAAAGGGGCAACTGTTACCTTTACGATGATTCATGGCTGGGCAGAGGATGTCGAAGTTCGACCAAGAACCGGGGTTATTATTGAAGAAGGTGGAACATTCATCAGCAATTATATCTGCTTTAAGCCGGTTAAAAGCCTGCAGATGTATCCTACCAGCTACTTAGTTGGCGAAAATAGCCGTGTCCGGTACCATACCTTGATTTATGGCATGGGTAATTCTTTGTTAGATGTTGGCTCAAGGGCAGTGCTTTCAGCCAGAGGGGCACGGGCTGAAATGACCAGCAGGATTATTGGCAAGAATTCTGCACGAATAATTGCCCGTGGACATCTTGTCGGAGAATTTCCAGAAACTAAGGCACATCTTGATTGCCGCGGACTACTTTTAAGTAGTACGGCTCAAATCCATTCTGTCCCTGAGCTTGAGGCAAAAACACAAGGCTGTGATTTATCACATGAGGCGGCTGTAGGCAAGATAGAAGAGGCTCAATTGTGTTACCTGATGAGTCGGGGGTTAAATGAGGATGAGGCTACGGCATTGATTGTCAGGGGATTTTTAGACCCTGAGGTGCCCGGATTACCGCAACATCTGAAACAAGAAGTAAGAAAAACTATAGAATTGACTTCGGAGAAGGTAATGTAGGATTCTGAGGGCACAATAGTTATTCCACTTAATTGGTCTTGTGTTTCCAAATTCTCCATTAGATATTAACCATTATTAACCATGCAAAATCGCTCCGAACCCTTATAATAGCACGGGTTTTCTGTTCACCGTGAATTGCTGTCTTGAGAGTCTTTAATATTCTTCTTTGTGTATAAGTAGGTTCGCTCGTATAGGC
>JASEHU010000359.1 GCA_030018635.1 bacterium | reverse complement strand
CTTGAAGGAATGGGCATTGGTGTAAATTTTGTCCCATTGATTGGACAGGGAAATATCCGCGCCTCAATTATCGGCTATGAAGATAGACGACCTACGGTTAAAGAAATGAACAAGATGAAAGAACTTGTCGCTAGATGTATGGAGGAAGGCGCCTTTGGTTTATCAACCGGGTTAATCTATCCCCCAGGATGTTTCACGCAAACCGATGAGTTGATTGAGCTTTGTAAGGTAGTGGCCGAATTTGGTGGAATGTATGTAAGTCATTTGCGCAGTGAAGGAAATAAATTGGTCGAGGCAGTCCATGAAGCCATAGACATAGGCGGCATGGCCAATATCCAGAAGATTCATATCTCCCACCTGAAAACCGCCGGGAAATCAAATTGGAACAAATTAGATGTTGTCTTCGAAGAAATCGAAAAAACACTTCCTTTAGGGCTTAATATTACTTGTGATAGATACCCTTATACCGCCGGCTCAACCGACCTGGATGTCATATTACCTGATTGGGTATATGAAGGTGGGATTGAAAAAGAGATCGAAAGACTCAAAAATCCGGAAATACGCCCTAAAATCTCCAAAGAAATTCTGAAGTCTCATCCTGACCCCCACTTCTGGAATGCAATTATGATTTATTCGGTTAAAAAAGAGGCTAATAAATGGATGGAAGGGAAAAGGATTTCTGAAATAGTCGCTGAAAAAAGGATTTTGGACCCGTGTGAATTTGTCTTTTCTCTTTTAGTTGAAGAAGAAACAAAGGTAGAGGTCGTCCTTTTTGAGATGAGTGAAGATAATCTTAAAAAAATCTTGAAAAAGCCTTACACAATGTTTGGTTCAGATGCCTCAGCCAGGGCAGATTATGGGCTATTGGCTCAAACAAGACCTCATCCAAGGGCATTTGGGACATTCCCCTGTGTTTTAGCTAAGTATGTGCGAGACGAAAAGGTACTGACTCTGGAGGAGGCAATCTATAAAATGACCTACCAACCCGCTCAATTACTTGGAATTAAGGATAGAGGCAGATTGAAGGAAGGTAATTTTGCCGATGTAGTGGTCTTTAGCCCAGAAAAAATAAAAGACCTGGCAACCTATGAATTACCACAGTTATATCCTACCGGTATCGAATATGTTATCATCAACGGACAAATAGTTATTGAAAAAGGAAATCATACCGATGTATTAGTGGGTAAGGTTATTCGTAAGGGAAGGTAAGAAGTGAAAAGTGAAAAGTAAGAAGTGAAAAGTGAAAAGTGAAAAGTGAAAAGTAAGAGAATAAGGGAAGGTAAGAAGTGAAAAGTGAGCAGTACTGAATTTTATCTCCTATTCTCTTACTTCTAACTTTTCACTTTTCACTTTTAACTTTTCACTTCTTAAGAGGAGGAAAATACATTAATGGTAAAGAAATATGACGAAATCAAGGTGAAATCAGCAGATGGGGTTGAAATTGCCTTTAATGAGTTTTATAGTGGGAAAAAGAAGGTTGTTATTATTTGCCATGGAATCAAACAATACAAGGATTCTCCAATATTTATCAGGATAGCCAGGGAGTTTGAAGATAATTATGATGTTATCAATATGGATTTACGCGGGCATGGGCAAAGCGAAGGAAGATGTACACTGACTTCCTTAGAGGTGCAGGATTTAAAGGCAGTGGTGGATTATGCCCGCCAAAGGCATAAAAAGGTGGGCGTGATTGGTTTCTCACTTGGTGCGGCAACTACTATTTTAGAGGCAGTCCACTACAAAAATATCAATTCCATTATCTTGGTCAGTCCATTTACAAAGATAGCCCAGGTAAATCTGCGATTCTGGAAGAAAGAGGCATTTCTTACTATGAAAGAACATCTAAACGACTGGAACCAAAAGGTCAAGATAGGGAATGTATTTTTATCTAAACAAAACCCAATTGATGTGATTGATAAAATTTCTCCTACCCCCGTCCTATTTTTACACGGAACAGAGGATTGGGTAATTGACCCTTCGCACAGCCAGGAGCTTTATGAAAAAGCCAATCAGCCAAAGAAATTAATCATATTTGAAAATGCCGCCCATTCTGAACAATTATATAAAGAATTCCCCAAAAAATTCAGCGAGGTATGCCTTAAGTGGCTTGGAAAAACAATGTAACGAATAGAGAGGAGTATTCAGAGGGTTAGACCTTGATTATGTGGTGAATTCCGTAATCAAGGTCTGACCCCAATCTTGTCCCAATCTTGTCCCTTGCAAAAGTTTGTTCCTCTTTTCAAACGGAGTCCCAGATTTATCTGGGGTAGCG
>JASEHU010000358.1 GCA_030018635.1 bacterium | reverse complement strand
TGTAGCATATTCCAACCGCACAGGTGTAAAAATTTTCCCTTGACAAAAAAAAGCCTGCGTGTTATAATTTTTTTTGCGGGAGGGTTTAATAAAGAAATGGATTTAGATGTAGCCGATATAGCCGAGTTGTTTAGTGTTGCCGAGAATGAGGTTTATCGCTGGATTAAACGAAAAGAAATTCCAATTACTTGTGTTCAGGGAGAATATCGATTCAACCGGTCTGATTTGATAGAATGGGCAATTGCCAGAAAGATTAAATTCTCACCGAAGATATTTCAAGAACCACAACTACCAGATTTAAAACCTGTAAGACCTGCTTCTCTACCCAGTCTTACCACTGCCTTAGAAAAAGGTGGTATCTTTTAACAGGTTTCAGGTTTTAAACCTGTTAACGGGAATAACCTGTCTTCTATCCTGCAATCTGTGGTTAAATTATTACCGTTGTCTGTGGAGATAGACCGTGAGTTTTTGTTCAGCCTTCTTCTGGCACGGGAATCACTCGGTTCTACCGGCGTGGGCAATGGTATTGCTATCCCTCACCCGAGAAACCCAATTATATCGGATGTTACAAATCCTACCGTTACCCTTTGTTTTTTGGAGAATCCCATTGATTTTAAGGCACTGGATGGACAACAGGTTCATACCCTGTTTATCCTTATCAGTAATACGGTTCGTGTCCATCTGCATCTACTTTCCCGGATTGCCTTTGCCTTAAATAATGAGGGGTTTAAGTCCTTAATTATCAACCGTGGTCAGAAGGAAGATATTCTGAATGCGGTTAAGCAAATTGAGTCCGGAATAAAACAGGAGGAGGGATGATGAATTTGTTGATTATCTCTCTGTCCATTTTTCTTGTGGCTGGTTCTATTTCGCTCTTATCCCGTTCCTCAAAGATGGCGGCAACCTCGGGTGTTCTGGGAGCGGTATCGGGCGGGTTGATTGGGCTTATCCCGGCTATGGAGGTTCTTTTAAGCGGCAAACCTCAATCCCTACATTTTGGATGGGATGTGCCTTATGCCTCATTTTTTATTGGATTAGACAGTTTGTCATCGTTTTTCCTTATCCCAATATTGATTATTTCTATTCTAACTGCCGTTTATGGGGGAAAATATTTATCTGCCCTGGCCGAGAAAAGGTCGATTTCCAACCACTGGTTTTTCTTCAATATCCTGATTGCCGCTATGGTTATGGTGGTGGTGGCTAAAAACGGTGTGTTGTTTTTGATGGCCTGGGAGATAATGTCGATTTCATCATTCTTTCTGGTTACCTTTGAAAATGAGAAAGGGGATGTGCGTAGAGCCGGCTTGATTTACCTGATATTCACCCACATAGGCACTGCCTGTCTTCTATCCCTTTTTATCCTTTTGTCTCAAGAAGCAAAAATACTTGATTTTGATTGCCTCAGGACAAGTATCTCACCAAATATCTTGTTCCTGCTGGCTATAGTAGGTTTTGGAACAAAGGCAGGATTTGTTCCCTTTCATATCTGGCTGCCAGAGGCTCATCCGGTTGCCCCCAGTCATGTCTCGGCCTTGATGTCCGGGATAATGATTAAAACCGGAATTTACGGTCTTCTTCGTATTCTTACCTTGCTTGGGACACCACCGCTGTGGTGGGGATGGCTGTTGATTGGCATAGGGATAATCAGTGGAATATGGGGTGTGCTTCTTGCCCTCAGTCAACACGACCTAAAAAGGCTTCTTGCTTATCACAGTGTAGAAAATATTGGTATCATTGCCTTAGGGCTTGGGTTAGGTCTGGTGGGCTTAAGCCTTAATTTGCCTATTCTATCCATTTTGGGTTTTGCCGGTGGACTTCTTCATGTTGTCAATCATGCCCTATTTAAAACCTTGCTCTTTTTGTGTGCCGGCTCAGTTATTCATGCTACCGGGACTAAGGATATTGAGCACCTTGGCGGATTGATGAAACAGATGCCCTGGACAGGGGTTACCTTTCTTGTCGGGGCTATTGCCATCTCAGGATTGCCACCATTGAATGGTTTTATAAGCGAATTTTTGATATACATTGGGGCATTTAAGGCCGGAATACATCTTACCGCAGACGGAGCAATTCCATGTATTTGTGTCATCATAGCCCTGGCATTGATAGGTGGACTTGCGGCGGCCTGTTTTACCAAGGCATTTGGCATCGTTTTTTTGGGTGAACCACGAGAAAATCATACCGCCCATGACCCAACTTTATCCATGCGACTCCCTCTGATTATTCTTTCTACCCTATGTCTTCTTATCGCCCTGTTTTCACCCATAATCGTC
>JASEHU010000357.1 GCA_030018635.1 bacterium | reverse complement strand
CAGAGAGGAAGCACCCCTGGATACTATCTTTAATCACCCCAAATCCACTGGTCTTTTTGGCTGAAAAACCATAAACAGTCATCATCTCTTTAACTGCCTCACAAATTGTCTCTATATCTTGAGCAATTTCTTCTTTAACTTGTTTCGTTGGTCTCCCCATCAAGTCAAAGGGGACGTAGAGAAGGGTGAAGGTGCCGGTTGCACCTTCAGGCACATTCTCAATATAGATAGGGACTGTTCCTGCCTTTGTCTTTCTATCATGAGGATTGATCACCTCAAGACCTATTTGGTCAAAGAAGGTGGGGTAGAAATTGAGTCTGCCTCGTTTTCCCTCAACATTGCTGCCCATGTAACCTTTATTTCTTAGAAACTTCTCGAACTCTTCTTTAACATATTCCTTCTTCTCCTTAACACATTCGGAATTTTTCTTCTCTTCATCGTTACAAAGGGCTTCGGCTAAAACAGTATCAAGATAATCCTCCATAGTATCCTTTTCATGTCCAAAGAGCCTTACTATCTGACTCCTGGATCCAAAATATTCATTAAGGGTTAGCTCATTTATCGTATCAGGCAATTTGTCAGTAAATATCTTCATTGCCGTCCATCTAAGGTTCCCCTTCCAACTGCTCCCTGCCACCATCGGTACTTTAAAGACCTTCTCTTTTCTGATAGAATTTTCACACACATAAAACTCCTCATCATCTTTGGAAATATATGGAGTGGCAAGGGTAAATGAAAATTGGAGGAAGAAGGAAAAGAGGGGTAAGGTATTAAGACTATTTATTTGAGGGATTTTAAGTGTCTTAAAGAAATTACCGAGTTGAGTAGTTTCAAAATCAGTTTCTATTATTTTAGTCCCATTTTTATGAATTAATTCAATGTAACGCTCTCTGAGAATATCTTCAAGATATCCATGCTCAAATGATACAGAAGTAAGCACATCCATTAGTGAACCATAGACAGGGATTTTTTCATAGATTTTGTCCCAAGTTTTATTCCATAAATTCTCTCGGTCTTTCTTTAATTTGTTCTTCTTATCCCTATCACTTGTGCCTTTTATCCTTCTATCCATGTCAGCAATTTCTTGAAACATGGGTTGGTATGTATTATTTATAGCTACAAACCAATCATAACTCATTCTTCAGTACCTCCGCTCCTCTTTTAATTTCTTCCCCTTTTAGATACCCCTTATTGCTTTTATCTTCAATAAGATTTATCACTTTATCTAAATCACCCTTCTTTGCATAACCAAAGCATCGGCTTATCCCTGATTCTTGACCATGGAATGAAAATATTTTTTTGCTGGCATTTTCATCCTTTGGTCCAACATTTTCTCTTGGAATATACCCACCAAGAAATTTTTGTAGTTCATTGGGGTTTTGATAACTTCCCTTATCATCTCGATTTACAATGGCATTATGTTCATCTCTTTTAATATGAGCTCCATCTACAAACCAGAAGTACTTTAAATCAGGCCATTCAGGATTATTCTTATTGGCAGATTTGTCAAAATCACTCAGATAATCATCCAGTGCAGTTTTTTTCTCACCATCATAAATCTTGTCGGAAGGAATCCCTGATAGGTCTTCCCCGTTTGCATCTTTTAATCTGTCAATTATCCCATAGTCAAGATGCCTGCCACCTCCATAGTTGACCAAATTCTTAAAATCTTTTTCTGAAGGCTTTAAAGCAGTTTTCCCTCCAATTGCTCCATAATCAATAATCAACTTTAGGGTCATCTTCAGCAATATTTCTTCTGCTTGTTCAATCTTTTTTCTTTGGATAAATTCAAGAACAAAATGGTTATTTGCCTTTATTTGCCCTCTTATAATTTCTACAACATTATCGTTCCTGCATTCCTTTATCCTTAAATTAAATTTCCCGCTCCATCCTGTGCAGCCAAAAAGATAACAAACAGGGCAAATCATACTTTTAATTTGAGGCAATAGAGACAAATTGCGGTCAATCTTTTTGGGATCAAGTTTACAGTTATCATCAGCTATTGGGTCACAGGCGTAATAATCAAGTCCACGGATTAACACCTCATACCACCACCTTATAGAACCTTTTATACCCGTTAATCGAAGCTTATCATTTCTATCCACCCCACCAGTCCAGATTGGTGTCAATGTTTTGATTTTTATCTTCATCTCTCCTCCTCAAGATTCAAGAATTTCTTCCACACATCATAAAGTAACCCTGCCAGAATCACAGTTTGATACTCTCTCTTTTCCTGGTCAATCATTAATTTTTCTCCTTCTCATAGGCAGTGATTCTACGCTGCTGCTACAGCCACCCTTCCAAACATAAAT
>JASEHU010000356.1 GCA_030018635.1 bacterium | reverse complement strand
TCCTGAATTCTGACTACTGGAGCACCCACAATATCAAATGTTATGAACCAATAGTCTATTATGAAGGAGGTTGCATCATGTCAAAAATTATTAAACTAAGGATTTGTTTTGTGATTTTAAGCCTGGTAGGATTTAGTCAAATAAATGTATCTGCACAAGAAAGTGGTATTGACCAATCAGTTATTGAGGAATATGAGGCAAAGATAAAATTACTTGAGGCACAAATAAATAGGCTCAAAAAGGAAAAAGATGATACCTTAAATAAATATAATAAATGTATGGAAGAACGGATTGCTGATTCTAATGAGATTAAAAAACTCAATTTACAAATTAATGAGGAAAAGAAAAAGGTAGAAACCGCAAAAGAGGAGTTTGATAAAAAGCGGGCCGAGATTAAAAAAGAAATGGATACCCTGAATGAGACATTAAAGAAAAAGGATGAGAGCATAAAAGACCTGCAAACCCAATTGGTAGACAAGGTAAAAATTATAAAGGAAAAAACAACCGCAGTTGAAGAATTAACTAATAAACTTGCCCAGGTTGAACCTGAATTAAAGCAAAACAAAGAGACCGTCGCCAAACTTCAGGAAGAACTTACAAAGACAAAGAAGGATTTAGAAACTAAAATACAGGAAAATAAGACATTAACGGAAAATCTGAATAGGGAGCAACAAAAGACCCAGGAACTTAGCACGACCCTTAAGGCAAAAGAGGAGAAGATGGCTGAGGTTCAAACACTATTATCCACGACTGAAAAGAACTTAGCCCTGCGGGAAAAAGAGATTGCCGACTACAAGGCAAAGGAGACAGAGATAGAAAAAAATCGCCTTGGGACTGAAAAGGAAAAGTCACTACAGCAAACCCTAACCCAGGAAATAAACACTCAATTAGAAAATAATAAAAAATTATATGAAGAATATACAAATAAAATCGCAGAATTAAAAGCCCCTGATGCAAATTCTAAACTCTTTATTGAGGAGGCACAAAGATATCAGAATTATACAAATCAATTATATAATCTCGATTTAGGGAAGATAAACGACTTAACTATTCTGGAATTAAAGTGTTACATCAGTAATTATCCTGAATTTGATAAGGCAGATGAATTTCAATATCTAATGGGGAGATTGTACGAAGAGGAAAAGAAGAATTATCATGCCTGTGCGGCATATCTTAAATTGATTACCCTTTATCCAGAGGGTAAGTTTGTCACCAGGGCAAAGTCAGGTATAGACCAATTAAATAAAAAGGTGGCTAAGAATTTTTATGATAGGATTAAAAAACTACCTTCAACCAAACAAGAGACAAGGAAAGAACGGTTTTTTGTCTATTTGAAAGATCTGCATACCTTAAGTGAGAATGATATTTATCAATATTGTTTAGAACAGCAGGAAGAGTTTTTAAAACTTTATAAAGACTCCAACGAGGCGGTAGATGTTTTGTGGTTAATGGCAGAAACTTATGATAGATTAAAAGAACCTTATAAAGCTATTGCTACCTATCTTAAAATTACTCAAACCTATCCGCTCTATCCAGAGGTATCAAAATTGGCTGATGCCTATTATGCCATTGGTGAGACATTTGAGAAATTACGAGAATATGAGCAAGGTATTGCCTTTTATGAACGGGCAATTACCCTTGTTCCAGATTACAAAAAGGCATCTGGGTATCTTCTTTCCTCTGCTCAACTTTATAGAGATAAATTAAAGCAACCTGAAAAGACAATAGCCACCTATAATCGTCTAGTCACTACCTATCCTCAAAGCCAGGAGGCATCTACCTCATTATTTGAATTAGGAAATTTTTATGAGAGCCTTAAGCGATACCAGGATGCAATTAAGACCTATGAGCAATTGGTTAAAGATTATTCTAAAAAATCTCAAGCCCCACCATCACTTATCTTAGCAGGTGCTTGTTATGAAAAGATGGAAGATGTCTCCAATGCTGTAGCAAGTTATCTTAGATTGGCTGATGAGTATCCAAACTACGAGCAGACACCACAACAATTATTTCAGGCAGGAGCGTTATGTGAGAAGAAACTTAATGATGTTACCAAAGCCATTGAGATTTACCAAAAAATCATTAGTCAATATCCAAATGATAAAATCGCAGCATCCGCTGACAGCAAAATAAAAGCACTTACTAAACAAAAATGAAAGCAACATGTCCCTGAACCATTCTTAATCTCCCCCCTAATCTCTCCAATTCTCCCTATTCTCCACTTCTCCTTGCTTACACATTTTCATAATGAGAATTGCTGCGTAATGGGACTATTGGGTCATTCCATTTGATATTGGGGGTATCTATGATAGAATCCAGGAGTC
>JASEHU010000355.1 GCA_030018635.1 bacterium | reverse complement strand
TTATTGTCTTCTTTTTCCTTCATTCATAATTCATAATTCATAATTCATAATTACTTCATAATCCCACATTCCTGCTGTCTTTAAATAAACCAACAAAATTCCGAGTCCAATTACTATTAAAAAAATAACCAAGGTATTAATCCTTATTCTGATGGCCGAACCAACTCCGAGGATAAGCATTATTGAGGCTAACCAAACTATACCTTCCGGCATCCTGATTTTAATCAGTTCACTCCCCAGCCAACAAAAAACACTACTTAACGCCCCCAAAAAAATCATTCCTGTTGTATTCAATCTATATCTAATCTTCTGAACGGGTATCTTATTGATTTCTTCTACAAATTGTTCTTTAAGTAAATATCCTTTTTTTAGGCCGATAAATCGGACTGACTGACAAACGAGATTATAAATAATTAAGAAACCTCCTACCCCCCACAAAATGGATTTTCCTTCAAACATTAAGATTAAAATCAAAATTACACCTATAAGTGAAATCAGCGGTCGATATGTTGCCCAGAATAATGCATCTCCAAGCCCGGCTAATGGGGCACTCAACAAGGACTTTAAAACCGAAATATCACCAGGAGTCAATCCCTCCTTTCTTTTTGACAATTCCTCTTCTTTTGAAATAATTATGCCCGCAATCGAGCTGACCAAATACGGATTAGTATTAATGTATTCCAGGTGTCTGAGCATTGCCTCTTTTTGCGACTGGGCATCAGGATACAATCTTTTTATAATTGGGAATATGGTGAACGCAAAACCTACATTTTGCATCCGCTCAAAATTAAATACCGCCATGACCAATAATGACCTGAAAAATAACTTAACGACATCCCAGTTAGAAAGCATAACCACCTCACTGAAGTAGCACGGAGCATAGAGCATGGAGCACGGAGTAAGGAATAAGGAGCATGGTAAAAATTTTTCATTCTTGCTTCCTGCTCCGTGCTCCATGCTCCATACTCCGTGCTTCTTCCCTACCATCTCATAATCAAAATCGTTGTTAATAAAAAACCCGCGATAAAATAGAAAAAGTATTTTCTTATGCCAAATATACTTATCGTTATACCACAACCCAATAACAATAATAATGGCAAAAAAACGGTTAAATCGAATTTAGTGGCTAAAAAGCATGTCCCTGCCTTAACCATGGATAATCCCACGGTAATAATCCCTATTAGAAGTAAAAAATATACCCCAAAACAAATCCCTATACTTGTCCAATTTATCCACCCTATTCTTTGTTCTTTAGCCTTGATAGAGTCCTCTAATTTATATAGAAGGGCAGTATTGATTTTTTTATACAGAAAAAAATCTACCCATTTAGCTGATTTCCCTATTATAAAGGCAAAACAAATAGTTAATATCAGAAAAGTCAACCTTTCTGAATGCTCAAACGGTGAACCAATAAGACCAATGCAAAGCAAAGAAATTGCCGTTATACTACTTATCGTAGCATTTGATGGGACATAAACTCCAAGCATAAATGTATTCATCCAGAGTAACTCTAAAATAACCCCGGCTATTGCCCCTAAGTGCAATCCTTCTTGAGAAGACCCATTGAGTGTGCCCAGTATTAATCCTAAAAGCGGGCAGATACATAACGGTCTTGAAACCATAGTTTGAGCGATATGAAATGTGTCTAAATTTACTAAACCGCCAATTAGTGCCGAGAGTAGAATCTGGAAATACATATTGAAATTCCTTGTTTATACCTTAAAGGCTGACAAATTGTGATAATGAAGTTGAAATTAGAAATTAGGTATCTTCTCTTCCCCCAATTTCCAATTTCTAATTTCCAACTATCCCGACCTGTCTGCGTACTATGCACAGGCAGGTAATCATAATTTATGAGGCAGTGGAGTATAGTTAGTTTTTAGTTTTCAGCCTATCTACATTTTATCATATTTCCTTTCAAAAGTCAAAGGATTTTTGTGGAAAGACGTAATCGCTCAGAAGGTGTGAAAAAATCCCTTTTGGGAACATTTTCGAAAAAATAAGTCCTGTAAAATCAAGGGTTTCCGAGGGATGCTTACCCCTAAAAACCGATTTTTTCACATCTTCTGAGCGGTTACCTTTGGCTTGAGTATAGAAGTAGATGGTTTCAATGGTTGTACCGGTCGATAATCTTGCCACTTTACATCCCCCATCCGCAATAATCCCCGAGCATCCTCAAGAGAAGATTTCAGCTATCAGGTGTCAGGTATCAGCTTCCAACTCTCAGCTTTTGAGGGACTTAGAATGCTTACAGCAGGAAAGCAAGAGAAGTAAATTCGTTCCCTACAGTCTTGATTTTCCGGTGGTGTCCTATTATAGCTTAATTATAGTGAGGCATCTAAAAAAGTATAAAAA
>JASEHU010000354.1 GCA_030018635.1 bacterium | reverse complement strand
CAATTTCAAATTTCTAATTTCTAATCTCATTTCTAATTTCACATCCATTTTTTAATCGCAATCTTTCAAACAAGAGTGAACCATCCCGATATCCGATAAATCCGTTCAATCCGATTACTAAATTATAATTACCGCATCAAATTTACATATCTCACGACATACCCCGCATTTGATACATTTATCTATATTTATAGTTTGTGGCTGTTTCTTTTCGCCGAAAATAGCTGAAGATGGGCATGCCTTGACACATAGGAGACAAGCCTTACACTTCTCTGAGTTGATTGAATACCGGATTAATTCCTTACAGACACCCGCAGGACATCTTTTTTCCTTAATATGGGTAAGATATTCATCACGAAAATGGTGAAGGGTGGAAAGCAGGGGATTTGGGGCTGATTGTCCCAGTCCACACAGAGAGGCATCCTTGACCACTGGGGCTAACTCTTCTAAAAACTCAATATCCTCTTCTATTGCTTTGCCTTCACATATCCTGGTTACAACCTCAAGCATGGCGTCAATTCCATCCCTGCAGGAGGTACATCTTCCGCAGGACTCCCCATTAAGAAAGGTAAGGAAGTATTTAGTTATATCCACCATGCAGGTGTTTTCATCCATAACAATCATACCGCCGGAGCCCATTATTGCCCCAACTTTGATTAACTCTTCATAGTCTATCGGCATATCAAGGAGATTTTCTGGAATACAACCACCGGAGGGACCACCAATCTGAACGGCTTTAAACCTTTTATTATTTTGGATACCACCACCAATTTCATAAATCATCTGGCGGAGTGTGATACCCATAGGCACCTCAACCAACCCGGTATTGTTGACTTTTCCAACCAGAGAGAAGACCTTCGTTCCTTTAGAGGTTTCGGTACCAATCTCTGCAAACCACTTTGCCCCACGATTGATAATAGCCGCTACATTGGCCAAGGTTTCTACATTATTGATATTAGTCGGTTTGTCCCATAGACCTGATTGGGCCGGAAATGGTGGACGTTGTCCTGGCTCAGGATTTCTTCCCTCAATAGAGGCCATCAAGGCTGTTTCCTCACCACAGACAAAAGCCCCTGCCCCTCTAAATATCTTCACCTCGAAACTAAAATCAGACCCTAATATATTCTCACCCAACAGTCCATAGTTTTTGGCTTGTTCAATAGCATGCTCCATCCTTTTTATAGCCAGGGGATACTCAATTCTTATGAAGACATAACCCAAAGAGGCACCTATGGCATAAGCACCAATGACCATCCCTTCAAGAATCGAGTGAGGGTCTGTTTCGATAATTGACCTGTCCATAAAGGCGCCCGGGTCGCCTTCATCAGCATTACATATCATATACTTTGGTTCACCTTTTGCCGCTCGACAAAACTCCCATTTTTTCCCTGTTGGAAACCCTGCTCCTCCCCTGCCTCGAAGTCCGGATGCCTTGATTTCTTCTATTACCTCTTGTGGGGTCATAGAGGTTAAAACCTTAACTAAGGCTTTATACCCATCACGACCAATATATTCATCAATCTTTTCCGGGTCTATGAGCCCCCGATTACGAAGGGTAATCAACCTCTGCTCACGGAAAAAGGCAATATCCTTCATCCTGGCAATAGGTTGTGCCTCTTTTTGAGGAACATATATTAATGACTTTACCGGTCTTCCCTTGAGGAAATGTTCCTCAACCAGATGAGGAATATGTTCAACCTTAACCTGTTGATAGAATATGCCATCCGGCTGAACAATCATAATTGGACCGGCATTACAGAAACCATCACAGCTCGTAGGAATGACTACTACTTCGTCTTCTAATCCTCTTTTTTTGACCTCTTCCTCTAAGGCTTTCTTTATTTCCAGAGCGCCTTTGTTCACACACTCTGTTCCTGTACAAAGCATAATATTAGTTCTATATTCTTTCATCTAACCTACCCTTTCACTGCCCAGGGACAGGGCATATTCACTCACTATCTTACCGCCCAGGACATGTTCTTCAAATACCTTTTTAATCTTTTCTGGAGTCATATCCACATACTTAACAGGAGGTTCATCTTTTACTTCTACCGTTACCATAGGTTCCCGACTACAGAGCCCTGCACAACTTGATGTCATAAGAAGAACATCCGTAATCCCTCTTATGTCTATCTCTTCCATTAACGCCTTCATAATTGTTCTTGCTCCAGCGGCTAGACCGCAGGTACTCAGATGAACAATGATTTTGGCTCGACCAGCCCCTTCTCGAAGAAGGGTGGTTTTTCTTATCTCTTCGCGAATTTTATCTAAATCCCCTGGTGTTATCTTTGGCATTTTCTCCCGCCCTCCATAAGATATTTCAACCTGTGCAAACGGAAATTCACCTTGAATGTAGAATATTGAATGTAGAATGTAGA
>JASEHU010000353.1 GCA_030018635.1 bacterium | reverse complement strand
GATTCTGTATAAAAATTTGTTTATACCCATAAAATAAAATGTCACAGAGTAATAGCTATGTCACTTAGAAACATTGGTCTTCTATATCGTGATACAGGTAAAAAAGAGAGGGCAAAAGAATACCTGCAAGAAAGCTACAGACTTTTTATCCAACTTAACCTCAAACCCGAGGCAGAGGAGGTAAAAGAGCTACTTGAAGACATTACAGCCTTTCCTTTGGATTAATTGGACTTAATTGGATTTTAGGCTTTAGCCTTTTATTGCAAGGGAGAAGGTGATTAAAATCAGGTGAGCGGTTATCGGTAATCAGGTAATTATTGTACCGATTACCGATAACCTGATTACCGATAACCGATTCTCCCTATTCTCCACTTCTCCTTGCTTACACATTTTCATAATTAGAATTGCTGCAGCTAAAGACAAAAGGTTGACTTCAGTCTCCACCCTTCTCTTCTAATAACTTTCTTCTAAGGTAGGAAATTCACCTTGTCGGACATCAGCAATATATTTATTTACTGCCTTTGCAATAATAGATTTCAAATCAAGATATGGCCGTACAAATTTTGGTCTTATTTCATCATAAAGTCCTAAAACATCATGGATAACCAATACCTGGCCATCGCAATAAGGACCTGCTCCAATACCAATCGTTGGAATATTGATTGCTTGAGCAACCTCTTGAGCTAATTCATAAGGGATACATTCTAAAATTAAGGCAAAGATACCGACCTCCTCTAAAATTTTAGCATCCTTAATTAATTCTTTAGCCGACGGTGGAGTTTTACCTTGAATTTTATAGCCGCCCATTTGATGAATAGCTTGAGGGGTCAATCCAAGATGTCCCATCACCGGAATATCCGCATGAATCATAGATAGAATAGTTTTGGCAATATGTTCACCACCTTCTACCTTGACTGCCTGAGCACCTGCCTCTTTAATGAACCTGCCGGCATTATAGACCGCATCTTTCAAATCAACCTTATAAGACAAAAAGGGCATATCTGCTACCACTAATGCCTTTGTTGTTCCCTTGGCTACCGCCTTAGTAAAGGTAACCATCTCATCCATAGTTACAGGCAAGATATTCTCATTACCTAACATGACCATACTCAACGAGTCCCCTACCAAAAGGACATCTACGCCACAATTATCCAAAATCTTTGCCATGGAATAATCATAAGCGGTAAGCATAGTTATCTTCTGGCTTGCCTTTTTCATCTCTTGTAATTTAGTCGTTGTCATCCTTGACATTTTAATCCAACACCTCCTTGTATAATTATGAATTATGAATTATGAATTAAAATCCCTCAATTCATAATTTTTAATTTCCTAACCTCCTCGTAAAACCCCTTAATCCTCAATAATTCCTGGATTGTTTTGTTTAATACAGGATGTTTGATATTTGGGGCTATTTGGGCTAATGGGATGAGCACAAATGCCCGTGTCTGCATCAATTTATGTGGAATCTGTAAATCAGGTAAATCTAAAATAATATCCGCATAAAGCAATATATCTAAATCTATTGTTCGCGGTCCCCATTTTCGTTCGAGCTTTTTACTTAATTTAGCCTCTATCTCTTGCAAAACAGCTAATAATTTTTGTGGTAAAAGAGTGGTTTCTAATTCCATAGCCAAATTTAAAAACCAACCTTGTTCGCTAAACCCTACCGGTTCTGTCTCGTAAACTGGTGAAATTTTATTAATTTTTATCAATGGCTGATGACTGATTAGTTTTATTGCCTCTTCAATGTTTTTCTGCCTATCCCCTAAATTTGACCCGAGGGAAATATAAACCTTACTCATTTTTCCTTCTTCTAATTTCAACGGCAATATAATCTACTACCCCGGCAATAGGCACCTGCGGTTTTTTTACTCGAACCAGCACCTCAATTGCCTGAGTCCTGTCTAAAATAGCCTGGGCAATGTCTGAGGCTAAAGACTCAATCAGCCTGTATTTCTTTTTCTGTTCAATGCCTTTCACCAAATCATAAACCTCTTTATAATCAATAGTATCTGTCAGGTGTTCTGAGATACTTGCCGGTTTCAAGTTAAGGTGTAATTCTAGATCTACTAAGAATTTCTGGCCCAATTCTTGCTCTGCCGTGGTAACACCATGATAGCCATAAAAAACTATTCCGGCAATGATAATCTTATCTAAATCCATGACTGGTTCCTTTTGTCTTATACCCAACAAAGGGTTCGAGGGTTTAAAGGTAAGAAAGAAAAATCCTCTTTTTTCACTTGACCCCTTGAACCCTTCTTCTTTTTGCAAATCTGATTTATCTGAGTATAATTATAACATACCAGATATTAATTTGCAAGGAAAAATATTCAATCTTAATCCAGCAATTTTCATTATGGCAGAAATCGTGTCCAATGTTGAGACATAGGTGGAAAAATGGAGATT
>JASEHU010000352.1 GCA_030018635.1 bacterium | reverse complement strand
TTCTTGCTACCCTCTTTCTACCCTCCAAAATTTAATTGTTGCGTTTGCTCATATAGTAGATGATAAGTATAAAATTGGTGAAGGTAATATAGGAGAAATAGCAAACCAGCCATCACTATCACTAATAGAAAAAGGACCCTTTCTCGGTTTTCCTATTATGGATAATGGAAACCTGTGGGGAGTAATTGCCTTAAATAGATTTCAGGAAGGTAATAAGTTTACTGATGAAGACAAGGAATTTCTGGAGGAAATAATAAACTCTATAGCAAGTTCTATTTTACAGGTTCAGGCGTTTGAAAAGATAAAACTTCAACTTGGAGAGACAAGGAAAAAATTAGACGAAACTCGGGAAAGTTTCATAAAAAGGAAACTTTTTGAGTGGCGAGATCTTGCCGCAAAGGTGGCTCATAAAATAGGTAACAAGATTTATGCATTAGAGGAACTACGAACATCAATCTTATCAAAGAATAATCTTAATGAGATTCAAAATAAGATAAAAGATATGAAAGAGGAAATTGAAGATGCAAGGAGAATTGTGCGAGAAATTACTAAGTTTTCAAATCCTTTAGAGATAAGAATTAGTTTAGTAAATGTAAATTCTATTTTGAATAAAGTAGTTACTGCTATATTCCCTTCTCCTGAGCGTGAACAGATAGAAATAAGTTTCGATTTTGATAAGAACTTAGATTCTATAGAAGGAGACTCAGAAAAACTAAAGGATGCATTTTCAGAATTAGCTCAAAATGCTAAATATTTTATGAATATAAAAAGATTCATCTGGGAACAAAAGACGGAGCAAAAAGGGGAAAAAGAATTACAAAGGATGATAAAAGACAAATTTATGCTGGATATGGAACCAGACTATTTTAATACTTTATTATCAAAAATAGATTTGAAGGATGGGAAAGGAGAACTCAAAATTAAGACCAAATTTATTCCTTCTCATGAAAGTAAATCTTATAATTTAGAAGCAGAGGACCACATTATGATAGAATTTATTGATACAGGTATAGGTGTGGCAGAAAAAGATAAATCAAGGATATTTGAGCCTTTAGTCACTACAAGGAAAAAGGGCAGTGGTTTGGGACTTTCTATCATAGAGCTTATTGTCAATTGTCATGGAGGGATTATAAGAGAAGAGGGGAATTTCGGTAAGGGAGCAAAATTTGTAATCTTTCTCCCTGTAAGGCAGAGAAAAGGAGGAGAGATTAATGTCTAAGATACTAATCGTTGATGATAACTTAACTGCATTAAAAGAGATGGTTGAGAGGTTAGAAGAAAAAGGGTATGAAGTAGAAAAAGCAGATAGTAAGGAGGAAGCGATTGAGATTATTAGAGAAAGTGCAGTTTTTGATGTTGCGGTAGTTGATATGAAATTAAGGGAAGAAGAGGAAGAAGGAGGATTAAAGGTAGTAAAAGCGGTGAGACTCAAAGACTCATTTACACAGATAATTGTCTTAACCGCCTATGGCTCATTAGAGAATGTTCGTAAAGCAATGGAATTTGGTATCTGGCAGTATATTGATAAAAAGAGAGAAAGTGCTAATGATATTTTATATTCACAAATGGAAAAGGCTCTGGAACATAAAAACCTAATACTTGAGAAACTATTAGGTAGACACAAGGAAGAAATTCCTGAAGTGAAGAAAGAGTATAGAAGGTCGTTAGAAACTGAGATGGCATTGTTAGAAGGGTTGAAGAACTACGCAGTTCCAGAAGGATTAATTACAGAAAAACAGTTAGAAGATGCGTTGAAAGAACAAGAGGAAAAGAAAATAAGTTTGGAAAAGGCGTTAATTAATAATAGGGTTGAGGAAGGGTCTATAAATTGGACATTAAGTAAGCAACTTAATGTCCCTTACATCTACTTAATTCCAGAGACAATTGACACCGAAGTTGTCCAAAATATCCCTGAAGAAATTCTTAGAGTCTGTTGCTTAATACCTATTGCCAAAATAGATAATCAACTTACAGTAGTTATAGCTGACCCTAATGATTCCCAAAGTATTGAACTCATTGAGACTATAACAGGTTGTCAGGTTAAGGTTTTCTTAGGTTCTCCTAAAAATATTATGGAGACAATTAACAAGATTTTGGGTGGGATAGGAAGGAAGAAATTACTTCAAAAGTTCAATTATATTCCATCAGAGGAGGAGGTGTAATTTAAAATGGATATTTTTCAGTTAGTGCAACTAATGAAAGATAGAGGAGCTTCTGATATACATATTGGGATAGAAAAACCACCAATGCTACGAATTGATGGTGTTCTAACTCCAGCAGATGATGAAAAACTTAACCCAGGAAGAGCTCAAGAAATTATTTATGGTGTCTTAAATGATGACCAGAAGATGAAATTTGAAAAGAATAATGAACTGGATTTATCAATTAGCGTTAAGGCCATGTTTCTGTTTATACTACGCACCCCCATAAACTGAGCTATTTAAAACTCTGAAACCGTAACGTA
>JASEHU010000351.1 GCA_030018635.1 bacterium | reverse complement strand
ACATTTTATCAAAAACAAAATCGCAATTTATGGCGGTGTTAAGTATAAAACAGATAGTTATGATTCCAATAAGGGTGGATACAATGAAGCGACAAATAATGGTCAGGAGGGAAATATCTTTTCTAATGAAGAGATTTCTTTAGTTGGCAATACCCTTGTGGATGGAGATGCCCATTGTGGTCCTGAGAATAATATAACCCTGACAGGTCAGGCTACAGTAACAGGAGATAAGGGAGCAGCAGGTCAGAAGATTTCATTACCTTCTATTGTTGTTCCAGGTGATGCTGTCGATAAAGGAGAAATAAATGGGAATTTAACACTCTATGCGGGAACATATACCTGCAGTGGTATAAGGTTGACTGGGAATAAAAAATTGACTATTAATGGAGATGTCCGACTTTATTGTACTGGAAATATACAGATTTCAGGACAGGGAAGTATAAATGTCCTGAATAATAAGAGTGCAACTGATTTTCATATTTATTGTACCGATGCTGTTACATCAGTTGATGTAGTTGGAAATGGTGAATTCTTTGGTACCATTTATGCCCCAGGTGCCGAAATCAAGATTAGCGGAAATGGGAATGTATATGGTCAACTCATAGGTAATAAAGTAAAATTTAACGGTAATGGTGCAGTAATCTATGATGAGCAATTAAAAAACACCCTCTGGTGGCCACAAAAGAAAATGACAAAAAATGTGATTTATTGGCGTGAGGTTGGTTTATGAGAGGAACTTGTTTCGTTGAAAAAGGATTTAGCTTGATAGAGCTTTTGATTGCCACACTTATTTTTACGGTTTTTGCCCTGGGTATTTTCAATTGTATCAACTATTCCTTTAAAAATATCATTACCTCCAGAAATGCCGAGATAGCAACTAATTTATGTCAGGAAGAGATGGAGGTCATAAAAAAATGTCCTTATGAGAATGTCTGTTGTCCAGCTACCTTTACCCCTACATGGTCTATCAGAGGAAGTACATATTTCCCGGGGTATCCAACAGGAAATTTTCCACCCGTAATGTATCCCGCGACATATACCACTTGTAGATGTGGTACTGGGGTAACTGGTGACCCTGCGATGTGTACCGTTCTTGAACCACCACATGACCATAAGGATTTATTAGTTTATATTGGTTCAAATCTTGGGACACAAACCCCAAATGGGACAAAAACAATAACTACTCAGTGGGTTGATGACCCGCAGACTACTTCTACAACGCAGGATTATATCTGGATTAAGGTAATAATAAAATGGCAAGAGGGGGTAGAACGCACTCGTGAAATATCTACACATATTTCCCAATAAACAAAATGGATTCACCCTATTAGAATTGATAGTCGGAGCAGGTATAGTAGGCATATTGATGATGGTTATTGTTTTGTTCATTGGCGGGGGAATGAATTTTTGGACAAAAGGAATTCCTACTAAACCACAGGAGATAGTGAATCTAATATTAGAAGGCGAGACAGGTAAAAGAAATATAGAAGACTGGGGAATAATCCCTACAATAAGGGGTGGATATTCTATTTATGATTTAGAATTTGATAAAGACCAACCTATTACTTTAGATGCGAATAATATCGTTATAGGTTTTGGAATCGTTGATTGTGGAAATGGGTTATGTAACAGCACGGTAACTACCTCAACTGACCTTCCACTAATTTATTACGGTTCTCCTACTACCACTGATTTTACAAAAGGAACACCAACGATTACGGTTGTTTCTCCTTATGACATAAATAATCCCTATGGAACTACTTCGCAAATATTAAATACCAATCCTGCCGGTGATGACTACGGTTTAGCTATCAGGTATCAATTTGTGCCAATTAAGGAAATAAAAAATGGCCGATTATATAAACAAGGCAAATTATATAAAGGTATCTATCACAAGGATTCAGCAGGTAATTGGAGTTTAATTGGCACGCAAACATTAATTGCGGAAAATATCAGTCAATTGGAATTTAGATATTTTACAGACAGGGAGGAACTTCCAGCAGGAACTCCCACGGCTCTTAGTAAAATACGTCAGATTAATTCGGTCATGATTACCTTAGCCATTGATAATGATGATGACAGGGATGGTTCGATAGAAGAAGATAAATTAGATGGGATAGATAATGATTTGGATGGAAAGATAGATGAGGATTATTTTAATGGAATCCGAATAAAGACAAGGGCATATTTTCGCAATTTATAAAAAAATATTAAAGTTTTTAAATCTTTTGTCGATATAATAAGTAGGAAAATTGATAGTGTGTAGTTTTCCCCTCCCAGTTTCTATACCTATTAATTTTCCGTGTGCTAAGTAGCTGAAAAGCTACTTAGCACTTTTTTTTGTAACGGAACTTCCCCCAGGAAACAAGCAAAAATCTGGTGGTGTCCCGTTATAGCTTAGTTATAATGAGGCATCTAAGGGGGATTATTCATTGCAAATTTATCATTGCAAATTGTAAATTTTAAATTTAA
>JASEHU010000350.1 GCA_030018635.1 bacterium | reverse complement strand
AAAAAACACAATATGTAGTGTATTTTGATAGTTAGGTGCTAATATATTGTGCCTCTATTCATAATATTAAACTAAATAACAACATCTGTAATATGCCTTATTTTTTTTCACCGTGAATTGCTGGATTGCACAGGTCGAATTATTGCGTTTTCCTTACCGATAACCTGCTTACCGATTACTATTTACCATTTACCTACCTTTCATTCACTATGCCAACTCAATATTTTCACCTGAAATCGCCCACCACTTTCTTCTCGTTCCACAATTGCCGTTATCTTTTTTGTCAAGGAACTTTCCCTGGGTCGTCCAATGGCTTCAATAGTAAAATAGGCAGATTTTACCGTAAGATATTCGCGGACAGGGAGATAATCATTAGCCGTATTAATGGTCGTAAAATCCGTTATTTCATCTAATCCTTGATATGTCTTAAATGGTGAATTGTTACGAGCACTAATTATCTCATCGGCAAAATGACCTGAATCAGCCCCTAAAATACCTAAAAAAAAGGCAGATAGAACCTCTTTTGGAGCCGTATTGACATTTATCTTCCCCAGCCAGGTAATATAAGGTTCTATTCTTTCATAATATTCTTCACCCAAAGCGCTGATAAGCCTTGTACTGGTATTATTGACGGTGAATGCCCTTTCTCCCTGTTTTTTAGGCTTTTTAGGGTCAATTCCCCGGCTAACCTTTCTAAAGTCAATGGCCTTATCTGCCATTTTTTCATACTCTTCAAGTGTTTTCTCTAATTCCGGATTACTTAACTCCGTATATGTTCCTGCCTCAAACATCAAAGTCGCCAGGGTTTTATTATCAACCATATTTAGATTGATTTTGCCTGTAACCGTAATATAGTTTTTTAATCTAGAAAAAAGATTTTCTTCCTCTAAATCTATTCCCGGAGAGGCTTGCCTCGCTACTACTAATTGTAATTCTTCAATAGTATCAAATAATAGGTTTTTATTACCTTCATCCTCTATGCTACCATCCCATTTTTTTAAATTTGCATCTTTAAAATCATTTATACTCTCAGTCAATTCATCGTTTTTTAACGGTGTCCATAGTTTAAGAAATTCCTTCAGGATAGCGGAATCTATTTCATTAATATTTATCTTTCTTTGTTCATCAACTATTTTCACCGTAAAACTGCCTGTTTCTAATTCTTGAGAGATTTCCTGTGCCCAGTCGTCGTCAAGGGAATCATAATCCTTAGATTTATCATTAAGTAAGGAATTTATCCCCTGAATAATACCTGCTTCGGCTAAAGAATAGCCTTGAGCATCTTCCTTGAAATTAATAACCACATTCGACTCTACACGCACTAAATTAACCAACTCAAAGACCATAACAGCCAGTATAATCACTAACCAGAGCGTCATTATCAATGCCATACCTCTTTGGGAGTTATTTTTCTTTTTCACCTTGCTCTTGCTCCTTCATTGGTTTCATCCCTCCAGAAATCATTACCACCACTTCGGGAATAGTAATCTTTTCTACCTTATCATCACTTGTAGAGAAGGTAAGAGAGATTTTAACCGCAAGTGGTAAGCACATCAGTTCAGATGAATCTCGATTCAATGAATCCCAACTTTCTTTCCATTGTTCATCCTTAGGGTTATAATACATAAATTCTATGGAGTCTATCCCCTTATCTAAAAAGACATTTTCGGATTTTTCACCTACCAGGTGCACCTGCTCAAATTCTTCTGTCCCTAAAAATTCTTCCACCAAACCTTTTTCCGCTCCAAACTCTACTTTTGTCAAACCTTCTTTAGATGATGAAGTCGTAACGAAACTCAAAGAATATCTATCTCCTTTAAAGGTTAACTTCTTATTTAACGGTGAAATAAAGGCATTCTGAAGGCGGGAAGACATCATGTCTATGCACACCCTGACGCGTTGATATGCCTCTACCTTCTTTGATACACCCGTCCATGATTTTAGCCCCAGGGCAAACGAACTGGCAATTAGAGCCACCAATATACTGATAATTAACAGGGTAACTAAAAGTTCTATTAAGGTAAAACCTGATTGTTTATTCACTCTTTTCCTCTTTATCTTCTATCGGTTGAACAACTCGATAGCCAATCAATTCAATACTTTTTTGTCCTTTTCTCCCTTGCCAGAACACCTGAAGTTGAATTTCCTCTACTCCTTCCCATGGTGATTGATTAATCGCAACTGCCCATTCATACTCAACATCACCGTTTTCAAAAATACCCTCTAAATTTGTCTCTAATTTACTTTTAATCTCTGTTATTTTAGATTGAGCTAATATAAGTCCAATGGTGTAGTTCCGAATATCTGCAGTTGAACTAATGGTTCTGGAAAATAGATTGAGGATAACTATCAAGCTGAGGGCAAGGATGGTTATGGCCACCATTACTTCTATGAGGGTAAAACCTTTTGAATTTGACTTTGGCATTTTTGTTACCTTGGGTAGAAAAAGTGAGATTTTCCGACCTGTGCAATCGACATTTATTGACAATTTGTAAGAATTCAGGTAAAATGTAG
>JASEHU010000034.1:7618-12564 GCA_030018635.1 bacterium | reverse complement strand
GATTCTATCATAGATACCCCCAATATCAAATGGAATGACCCAATAGGTTAAGCAATAATCATTCCGAACACTATTGCGTCCTACCCCTTTAACTCCTTAATAACCTTCTCAATCTTGCCAATCCTTGCCTCAAGTTTTAAATCAATTACGGAGACTAATTGATTAACCCAGTCAGGGGTTTCTTTTAATGATTTTAAAATGGTATCAATAGAAGTTCGCATATCATCTGAGACTATCTTTAAATCACTACTGGCACCCATTATCATTGGGACAATCTCATCTTTGAGATTATCAGAGAACCCACCTGCACCCTCCATAAATTTTAATGCCTCAGATAATTTGGTCGGTAACTCCTCCATTTCCTGTCGTATCTTTTTAAGTTGGATTAATTCCCACCAGAGAAATGTAATCAAAACCGCCCAGACCAATATCGTCGCAAACATAAGAACAAGCAAAAGTATCTCTAAAAATTCTACCATAGTTTTACCTCCTTTTTCTATTTTGAATTTTCGATTTTGGATTAAGGATATAAGACTCCTCAATCCAAAATCCAAAATCGAAAATCCAAAATTTCGGTTAATATCTCTCCTCCAATCGTTTTATCATCGCCTTAAATTCTGCCTCATTACGGATTAAGTCTTGTTTTTCGATAACGGTAATTTGAGATTCAATCTTACCTATTCTCTCCGAGGTAGATGGATGGGTTCTCAGGAGAACCTCTAATTTACCTGGTTCCTTTTTTTCCTTTTGTTTTAATTTGTCAAAGAATTCTAACATCCCTTTCGGGTCATATCCTGCCTGAACGGCAAAATGAACACCTAACTTATCTGCCTCAAATTCTGCCTCACGGCTATATCCCAAAAAAACAAGATTCGCCGCCATATTTGAAAGCTCCGCAATAGCCTTCTTCTCATCCTTTAGGAGAATACTGGATAAGGCGCCATAGATTTGTGCCTTTTGAAGCTGTTTAACCCCATGTCTGGCGGCTACATGTCCCATTTCGTGAGCAAGCACAGCGGCTAATTGTGCCTCATTATCCATAGCGGCTAATGCCCCTCCATAAACATAGATAAATCCACCCGGCAGGGCAAAGGCATTAATCATCTCCGAATCTATTATCTTAAAATGATAGTCTATATCCCTACGAAAACATACCTCGGCTAACTTCTGACCAACCTTGTTGACATACCCGGTTAGAACAGGGTTGTTTAAAATCTTATTTTCCTTCTCTATTTGCTGTATTACCTTCTCGCCAATAGCTACCTCTTGAGGTGTAGTAATGAAAATATTTTCCTGTCGGTCTAATCCTGTTTGAACGGTAGCACAGCCTGAAATTTGACATAAAATAAGGATAAAAAATAAAAGATATTTTTTGAGCATTTCATTTCCTCCTGTTTTAGAAGTTTAGGGACGGTTCATTTTATCGTTTTTACTATGATTTCTTTTAGAAATTGGAAATTAGAAATTAGAAATTGGGGAGAGACTTGTAAGCCTAATTTCTAATTTCTAATTTCCAACTCCATCTTTTAACCGCAAGATTTCAAACTAAAGTGAACCATCCTGAAGTTTACCATAATTATCTTATTATGTCAATGCTTTTTCGCAAAAAGGTAGGTAAATCCAGCATGGAAATAAAAGTTGCCATGTGGAAATAAAAATTATCGAGGCTAAAATCGGGCAAAAGGGGATATGAAAATGACCTGAAGAGAGGAATAATCGTGCCTCCTCAAAAATTAGTTTGACATTTAAGAAATAATATGGTATATTATTAAAAACAGATACCAGGTTTTAAACCTGTACCAGGTTTTAAACCTGTACCAGATTTTAAATCTGTTTGTTAAGACTATTTTAAAGGAGGGCAGGTGAAAAAATGCCGATACATAAATCAGTTCTTAAACGAGCAAGGCAGAGTGAGAAACGAAGATTACGAAATGTAAGTGTTAAATCCAGTGTAAAAACTTACAGCAAGAAAGTAATTGAAATGATTGCGAAAAAGGATATAGATGGGGCAAAGGAATCTTTAAAGACAGCTGTTAAAGGATTGGATAAAGCCGTAACCAAAGGTGTTATTCACAAAAATAATGCCGCCAGACGAAAATCAAAACTTACGGTTAAGGTTAATAGTTTGTTAAAGTAACAGTCAAACAGGTCTGGTCTGTTGTCTGACTGAACAAGAAGGAGGTGGAGTAAAAATGACCATAGATTATTTAACTCGGTTAGAAGAACGGGTCAATAAATTATTAGATGAGATAGAACGGTTGACTAAAGAAAACCAACAAATGCAAGAGCAGGTGGCCAGCTTTCCTTATGATGATTTCGAAGCCGTTAAATCTGAAAATCAAACCTTAAAGGATGAACAAAGGCAATTAAAAACGAGAATAAATAGTATCCTTGAGGCTACGGAGAAGGTATTAAGATAGTAATCGGTGACCGGTATCCTGCATTACCTGATTACCGATTACCGAATCACCTCTGGGAGGAAAGGTGTCTATGAATCAACAACGGGTAGAAGTAGAAATCTTTGGGGCTAATTACACCATTAAAAGTGATGAAAATCCTGAGTATACTGTTGACTTAGCTAAATTTGTAGATTCTAAAATGCGCGATATTACCCAACACACCGATACTGTTTCTACAGGGAAGATAGCTATCTTAGCGGCTATTCATATTGCCGATGAATTATTTAAAACAAAAAAAAACCTGGAGTATAAAGTTGAAAGATTACTCCGTAAAATAGATACTAAATTAAAACCATTGGAAGGGAGATAAGGAATTGAAAATTATGAATTATGAATTATGAATTATGAATTAAAAATTGAGGAATTAGAAAATAATCTTCAATTCCTCAATTTTTAATTCATAATTCATAATTCCTTATCTCCTTCAGACAGACCTTGAATACCTCTTCTCTTTGAATTTTAAAATATCCTCGTTTAGGACGAATAAGATAGACACGACGCGAAAAAGTGCTTTTAATTGTTTTAATATTCTTCTTTGAGGAACTCAAAACCTGCACATCTTCTCTTAGATGAGTGACATACTGACAATACCAAAAACAAGTAGCATAACTCCAATTAGAGACAATTAAAGAGTGAGGGGAAACCTGTTCTAATGCTTGAGAGCAAAAATCCAGGGGAAAAAAATACTTACTCTTGTTAAAATTATAGCCAAACCAACTATAAGTTAATTGATAAGAAAGAAACAGGCTGAGGAAAATAATTATGACCATTATTTTGTTATAAAAAATTTTAATTAAAAATGAAACCCCAAGACCTACAAACAAGGCAAAAAATAGGTATGTTGGCAGGTATAAACTCCAGATATCAGGAATATTATAATTTATACAGAAAATAACTAATGCCCCCCACATCAAAGTCAGGAGAAGACTAAAATCTCTATAAATACCAAACGACTTTATTATGCCAATAATCCCTATCCCAAAGGCAAAAACAGGAAATTGGGTAATGAGCAGGAGGAAGTAATTCCCAAGATGTTTAATTACCTCAAAAAAGGATGAATCAAAGAGTAAATTTTTGAAGTGGGAGCCGGTAACATAGTGGGAAAAATGATTTAAGGTCGTAATTTTACTCCAGTTGACCAGAGTAATGTCTTGAAATGAGCGCAGGGGAAGGTAAATATAAATACTTAATCCGATTAAAAAACAGGGAATGAATTTAGCAATTTGTAAGAGGCTAACGGCTTCTTTGATAAAAAAATAGAGGAAAACAGGCAGGAAAAGAACGATTGTTAGATGATTCCCAAGGCTTAGACCATAGATAAAGAAGAAAAGGAAGGGCAAATAGGTATTTCTGCTTTGCCTCCAGATTAAAAAGATAAAGATTAATAGGCTGACAAAAGCGGTATTCAGTGTATAAACCTCTGCCTTATTAGAAAGTGTCCAGAATGTTTGAGAAAAGGCAAGACAAAAACTGCTAATCAGTGCTGAAAATCGTTGTTGAGTAATAAAAAAAACAATGGAAAAAACTAAGGTGCAACTAAGTGCTCCAAAAACAGCTGAGGCTAAATTTAACCTGTAGGCTACCTCTCCAAAAGGTAAAAAGGTAAATATCTTGCCAAGCAAAAGATAGAGGGGATAGCCAGGGGCATGGGCAATACTTAATAAATAGGCACAACAAGTCAATTCTCCACTATCATCTAAGCCAACAGCAGGAGATAGTGTGTGCAGATAGATTCCAAAGATAAAAAAGAAGATACATGACGCTAACCACTTATTCATTTCAACAATATTATATTTATTTTATCCCTGTATGTCAATAATTATTCAGACCAAAGACCAAAGACCAAAGACTAAAGACCAAAGACTGAAGACTAAAGACTAAAGACCAAAGACTAAAGACCAGAGACTAAAGACTAAAGACTAAAGACTAAAGACTAAAGAGAGGAGTAAGGATGCGGGATTATAAAAATATTAAAGCATATCAGATGGCAGATGATTTGGTAGAAAAAGTTTATAAAGTAACTAAAGATTTCCCCAGGGAAGAACTTTACGGATTAATTTCTCAACTAAGAAGAGCCGTTGTATCTATCCCTACAAATATTGCTGAAGGTGCAAGCCGAAAGTATAAAAAAGAGTATTTACATTTTTTATATATTTCAAGAGGTTCTATTGCTGAAACTGAGTATTTGTTGCATTTATCGAATAAATTAGGATATCTTGAAAATGATAAATTTAACAAAATAGACAATTTAAGACAAGAGACTGCAAAGACTCTATTTGGTCTTATATGCTCGGTTGAGAAAGAAGGTCTTCAGGCTTCAGTCTTTAGTCTTTAGTCTTCAGTCTTTAGTCTTCAGGCTTCAGTCTTTAGTCTTTAGTCTTCAGTCTTTAGTCTTTAGTCTTTAGTCTTCAGTCTTTAGTCTTCAGTCTTTAGTCTTCAGTCTTTAGTCTTCAGTCTTCAGTCTTTAGTCTTCAGTCTTCAGTCTTT
>JASEHU010000034.1:5104-6892 GCA_030018635.1 bacterium | reverse complement strand
GCGACCTGTGCAATCAAGTACCTTATAAACCGCTAAAGCGGTTATTTTCTTCCATTATTTCTTGGTTCACCCCGATAAATCGGGGTGTTATTCTCACCCTTATTGAGTTTAACACCCTGATTTATCAGGGTGACACGAACATTAACACACAGGACTAACCGCTTTAGCGGTTTCCAATAAAAAGATTGGTTGCACAGCTCGAAAAAATGTAGTATAGTAATATAAAGTAAGTGTTAAGGTATCAGGTAGAGAAAGGAAAAAGTTAGGAGTGAAGTATTGAGATTTTCTCCCTGACTCTTTTTTTCTCCCCTCTACCTGACACCTGATATCTGATACCTGCAAAAGGGGTGATTTTATGTCTTTATTAGAGCGATTAGAGGAGGCAAAACAGTTTGCTACAGGAGAAAAGCCGGCCGCAAAAACACTTACCGGACATCTCCAGCAGTTAAAGCTAAAAGTCCACGATAAATTGGTAAGTGAGCTTGATTCAAAGGCATTGGAAGACAAAGCGGGAAATATAAAAAAAGACCTTTTAAAGGAACAGGTAGAGGAATTTATTTTACTTATCTCTTCCCAGGAGCGAATAACCCTGACACGCGGAGAACATGACCGATTATTGGAGGAGATATTGGATGAGGTATTAGGTTTAGGACCTATTGAGCCTTTGCTGAAAGACCCATCTGTTTCTGAAATTATGGTTAATGGTCCTCACCAGGTTTATATAGAACGACAGGGGAAAATCGAACGCACAAATATTACCTTTAATGACAATGCCCATCTTCTCCATATAATTGACCGAATTGTTTCCCCTATTGGCAGGCGGGTAGATGAATCGGTGCCTTATGTCGATGCCAGACTTAAAGATGGCTCAAGGGTTAATGTGGTTATCCCTCCTTTGTCTTTAAAAGGACCTGCCTTGACTATAAGAAAATTTTTCAAGGAGAGATTAGGGGCAGATGATCTGATTAGATTTGGGACATTAACCTCTAATATGGCCGAGTTTTTAAAGGCATGTGTTCAGGCAAGACTGAATATTATTGTTTCTGGTGGGACTGGTTCGGGCAAAACAACGACTTTAAATGTTTTATCCTCGTTTATCTCTCCAAATGAGCGAATTGTCACGATTGAGGATACGGCAGAATTACAGCTTCAACAAGGGCATGTCCTTACCCTCGAGACAAGACCACCTAATATTGAAGGTAAGGGTGAAATAAGCACACGAGATCTGGTTCGTAATGCACTCAGGATGCGTCCTGATAGAATTATTGTAGGCGAGGTTCGGGGTGGTGAGGCATTAGATATGCTTCAGGCAATGAATACAGGACATGATGGCTCTCTGACTACGATTCATTCTAATTCACCCAGGGATACATTATCTCGCGTGGAGACAATGACCCTGATGGCGGGTATGGAATTGCCCATTAAGGCTATTCGGGAACAGATTGCCTCAGCGATTAACTTGATTGTCCACCAACAAAGACTCCAGGATGGCAGCCGAAGGATAGTCAATATCACTGAGGTGCAGGGGATGGAAAGGGATATAATTGTGCTTCAGGATGTATTTTACTTTGAACAAAAAACAATAGATGAGAAAGGTAAGGTAATAGGTGAATTAAAACCTACCGGCATCAAACCTAAATTCTATTCCCTATTTGAAGAAAGGGGAATTAAGTTATCGTCAGGGATATTCGTTGTCATGGGAAGGGAATAGGGAAATTCCCTTTATTTCCCCTTTTTCAGGTGGTGTCCGTGAATAGCTAACTTGTGTAAAACAAGAGGATAAATTCA
>JASEHU010000034.1:0-4490 GCA_030018635.1 bacterium | reverse complement strand
CACAGACAGACTTGGTAGTTTATCGCCGTTGGCTATTCTTGCCCGAGGTTATAGCATTACCTCTAAATTGCTTACTGGAGAAATAATTAGGGGTGTCGATAGTGTTGAAATAGACGATGATTTGAAAATACGGGTACATCACGGGCAAATAATTGCTCGGGCAGTTAGTGTAGGGAAGAAGGTTATCGGTAATCAGTAATCGGTTATCGGTAAATATTTACCTGATTACCGATTACCGATTACCTTCTTCCCTTATTCCCCTTTTCCACTCCTCCCGGTCATAACCCTTTTTGCCTTTCTTGGTTCCATGGGGTTTAGTTGCCGGGGGTATTGGCTTACGAATAGTTTTCCAGAGTGGTTTTTGCCTTCTATTTATTGCTTTGGGCATTTTCTTCTCCATAGTTAATAGATTGAAGGTAGGAAGGTGGGAAGGAAGTTCAGAAAATGGCAATAGTGCTTCATAACATTTGATTTTAGCAGTTCGATGGTTTTTGTTAATAAGTTTCATTGCAAATTTATCATTGCAAAATTAACATTTCAAATTTAAAATACTAAATGTTAATTTTGCAATTTGCAATGAAATTAACCCACAAAAACAAGTGGAATGAACCAATAGGAGTTATCTTTATAATTCCTTCCTACCTTCCCATCTTCCCATCTTCCTACCTTCAGCCTTTAGCCTTCCTAACCTTCAGCCTTTTTTTCTAAACTCTTCCCCCAGATAACCGCAATTGATAGACAGCCTACTACTGTTCCTACAAAGGTGTAAATCAAGCATGGCAGGGGAAATCGCATGGTAGTAACACAAAAGTCAGTCAGCATCCCTGTTAATGGACCAACCAGCCACAAGAGCAAGCCAAAGACAATCCCTTTTAAAACAGGGGTTTTGGCTGGGATTCCATTGTAAAGTACAGCATAAACAATCGCAAGCAATAATCCCTGAACCAGATTCATTAATGGCAATCCTATCATAAAATAGGGATGGTCCATTGGTCTGAAAAGTTGCCGGCAGGACTCATACCAGTGGGGAAATATTCCCATATAGACTATTCCACCTACGATTTGGGCAATAACTCCAAAGGCCAATCCCGCTAAAAACCAGCGTAATACCTTCATCTTATCTCACCTCCTTATTTCTCTCGTCTAAATGCCCAGTCAGTAATTATGGAATATCCCACAATCATTGACCGATTACCGTAAATTTGCCACCTTGAATAATTATCCTTTAATTACTCCCAGTGGTTTCAATTTAGCTACCTGTTTAGCAATCCCTGCCTGACAAAGGATATTGACTACCTGGGTTACATCCTTGTATGCCTCTGGCATTTCTTCGGCTAATGTTTCTCTGCCTGCAGACCTGACTATTATCCCTTTTTCTCCTAATTCGCGGTCGATTGCCCTCCCGCGTGCCTGTTTTATGGCCGCAGTCCTTGACATAACCCGTCCTGCCCCATGACAGGCCGTCCCAAATGTTTCCTTCATCCCAAGTGGAGTGCCAACTAAGACATAGGAAGCTGTCCCCATATCACCAGGGACAATCACCGGCTGACCAACAACCTTATAATCCTCAGGTAAAACAGGATGATTAGCCGGAAATGCCCTTGTTGCCCCTTTACGATGGACACAAAGCTTAATCATTTTCCCATCTACTTCGTGCTCCTCAACCTTACCGATATTATGTGCTACATCATAAACTAATTCCATACCTAAATCAGATAATTTCATCCCCAATACCTGTTTAAATACCTCGCGGGTCAGATGCATTAAACATTGTCTATTTGCCCAGGCATAATTAGCCGCAGAGACCATTGCCCCGAAATATATTTTACCTTCTGGGGAGTTAAAAGGGGCACAGGCAAGCTGCCTGTCTGGTAAAAATATCCCATATTTTCTCGCCACATCCCCCATTCTTTGTAAGTAATCCTCACAAACCTGGTATCCCAGTCCCCTTGAGCCGGAATGAATCATAACCGTAATTTGTCCCTTTTCTAAACCAAACACCCGTGCTATCTCCGCTTCATAAATATCTGTTACTACCTGAATCTCTAAAAAATGATTTCCAGAACCAAGGGTGCCTAATTGCGATAGACCTCGTTCCAGTGCCTTATGACTAAGATTGTCAGGGTTGGCCATAGCCATAGCACCACCCTCTTCTGTATGAATTAAATCCTCCTGGACGCCGTAACCCTTTGCCACCGCCCATTTTGACCCATTAACCAAAACATCTTTCTCTTCTTTAGGTGAGAGTCGAATCATTCCTTTAGAACCTAATCCGGAGGGGATGTTAGAAAATAGGTTATTGATGAGCATGGGGAGTTTGTCTTTAACATCTTTCAGAAACAGGTTAGTTCTAACTAATCGCACTCCACAATTAATATCTGAACCCACTCCACCTGGTGAAATAATCCCCCCCTGTTCAATATCTGTGGCGGCAACACCGCCGATGGGTAAGCCATAACCCCAGTGAATATCCGGCATAGCTAATGAATATTTAACTATACCCGGTAGACAGGCAACATTTGCTACCTGCAGTGGGGTATTATCCTTTTTAATCAGGGCTAACATTTGCTCATCTGCATATATTAACCCTGGAACCCGCATCTCCTGTTTATAACTTTTAGGGATTCGATAGCGATAATCATCGATTTTTTCTAAAGTCCCTCGAAAACCTGTTTGTTCCATTTTTTCACCTTTTTTTAGGAATAGGACATATAAGACTTATAGGACCTATTCTGCCTTTGTTTTAATATAATTTAACCATCGACCTGTTAATTCCGGAAGGTTTTTGATATGAGGGGAATACGCATCTTGCAATGCCTCCTCTAAACCCATCCCTTCCCTTAAATTCTTGCAAAAGGAATAAAGTTTGCCTCTTCCATAATTATCTATAAGATAAGTAACAAGACTCATTGATTCCACATACCAGAATTGAACTACCTCAATCTTCTGTTCTTTTGAGATGTCAATTCTTGTCAGGTTATCAACCGATATGTATTTTCCTTCTTTTATCTGATTAAGTATATTTTTGTAATTCTCATTATATGCCTGGCAAAATTTAACCTCTTCATACATAGCTAATCCTTCTGATAGCCAGGCAGGGTAGTTAGGACTAAATTTCATAAAGTCGGCAAAGATTAAATGGGTTAATTCATGAGGGATAACGGCATCAATCAGATGTTCTATGTATTTGTGGGAATAAATCGTTCGCGTTTTAAACTCACTATATCCAGATGTTAGATGGGCCCTACCTGTAGCCTTAGCGTATTCTTGAGGGGTATCATAAACATAAATCTGCACCTTTTCCTTCATCCAGAAATTAGCCTCACCAAATCCTAAATCTGTGGGTATATCATAATATCCTTCTACTCTGGCGGCAATATCCTCAGCCAGGATTTTATCATTACAATAAATGACAAAATGGGTAGTTTCTATTTTATTGAGTAAAGACAGTTGTGATTGTGTCCCGGCTGGGATGAATTCAGAAGTTATTCCTGATTCTACTGTTTTTTCACTCCCTTTGTTCTCTACAAAAGTTCTTTGTTGTTTAGTCATCATAGTATTAGTCGCCCAGACGGCTACCCCTATAATAACTATGATAGATGCCCAGACATCTAATCCAAGCCATCTTTTCCAACCACCCCTTTGGTGGTGTCTATGCATAATCACATATCTTTCCTCTTCCTGGCTTATATCCGGTCTTGGGACAGATTCTTTACGGAAAATAGCATGGCAGAGATTGCAAAATAGTGCATCATCCGGATTATTATAACCGCATTTTGGACATTGCATTTTTTAACTCCTTAACCTTCTCGTATAATTAAAAATCATGAATTCTTTTCTCTTGCCTCAATTTTTAATTTTTAATTCATAATTTTCAATTATTTTTTAATATAATACCATATTATTCCCTCATTCGTCAAGAAAAATAATTTCAGAATAGGTCATATAGGTTTTATCGGAGCTTCCCCCCAGTCATAAATACAAAACACCCTTTAACTGTTTGAAAACTCAAGAGATATGAAGAATTGGCAGATTTTTTTTACTAACTACAATTGTTTGGGCAAGGTTATCTTGAGCGTCTGAAGAATCCTTGTCTGGTCATCAGATAATATATCAGGCAAGGTTTTTATGCAGGAACAATCAGTATAAACAATCTCTCTATATTGTATTTCATTGAGAGTGTCGAGCACATACTTTATTGGAAAATTTAATTCTTTTAACATCTTTTCAAGATAATGAGTAACTTTAAGGGCAAGCAGGCAGACAAAAACATGTCCACGAACTGAAGATTCTTTGCGAACATTAATCGGCCTTATTTCAAGCAATCCTGATTTGAGCGTTTCAAATGCCTGCTCCACTTTCGACAAATCTTTATATCGACTATGAATTGTTTCCTTATCCATTTCTGTTGCAGGAACATCCGTCTTTATCACATAGCAACCTGCCAGCCTCAAATACTCTTCTTCTTCCTCCTCATTTACCTCTATCCT
>JASEHU010000349.1 GCA_030018635.1 bacterium | reverse complement strand
ACACTGAAGATATGGTACTACATTTTATCAAAAACAAAATCGCAATTTATGGCGGTGTTAAGTATAACTCAAAATATTTTTGAGGTTTAAGATGATGAAAAACCTACAAAGGATTACTTGAAACACCTCATTTACCACTCAAGCAATGCAGGCTCACCACATGAGCGGAGTAATGGTACATGTTCACATAAAGGCCATTTCTTTAGTTGTCCATCTGATGTAACTATAATACCTGGGAACCATCCAAGGAGAAAACTATCCCATGCGTTTTGAGGAGTAACTGCTGAATGAGCGTTAATGAGTACATCCCCAAGCTTATGTTTATTTGCCGTATAAATATCAGGAAGTGAGAATTCACAGACCCAGAAACGGTCAGGCAATCTATCAAATTCATCTTTAATATCTATTGGGTGTGGCTATTCTTAAACGACGGAAGAACGATAAAAAAATCCTGTAATTACTGAAGTTATGTAAAAAGTTAAAATGGGAAAAACCTTATTTTTGAGGAGATATTACCTATGAACAGTAATATAGGGTCCTTTTGTCGGAAAAATCCAGTGTTTGGGTGGGGAAAATACCTTTTTTGAACCTAAAAGCAAGGTAAAAGCCCCTTTTTTCCGTCGTCCTAAAGTAGCCACACCCATATCTATTGGAATCGATACCGAATGACTTAATAAAGTGTCTAATTCCTTCAAATATTCGAGATTTGATTTCAAAAGGGTTCTGCAGGTAAATTTGGAATTTGGGTCATACATTCTTTCTAACCATTTTTCTGGTGAACTTAATTGTGATTGTGCTGATTTTATAATCTTTTGTGCTATTTTGGTTGCGAAAATTTCCGCTTGGTACCCTGAAAGTATTACATCTTGAGGTACAATCCCTATTGCATATATAACATGCAAATTGGGATTCTTCGTTGGAACTATAAAGTTTCTGATCATATCATTTGGTAAAGTTCCATAAATGCCATAATTATCGTCTCCAATAATCAAATGGTCGACCCATTCTATGGTTGGAATATAATCCATTACTGGAAAATATCTATAACCTTGACGAGCCTCCGGTCCCCATCTATCTGAATTTATGGTATGGCCAAGGATTGCAATGGCGTGTACGGATTCTCTTCTCTTTTTGAAATCATATCTTGCAACCGCCAGAATTACAGGATAACCGGACTCAATGATTGGGTAGATAAAATGGTCATACTCGACAGAAGTATCTTTTTCAAACTCAACTGATATTATCCGTCCACCAAGTTCTTTAACTACCATTTCAATTTCATTAAGCGTTAAACCCAGAGGTCGTCGAGTTGAAGAACTAAAATCCATGTTAACAATAGTATTGATTCGTTTATTAGTAATCTTGATGTTTTGAAACATAGACGAACTATTAATCGCCATTCGAATCGATGCATGTGCACATACACTTGTGAGACCATTCTGTTGTGAGAAAAAACTTCCACTGATTGGTATGATCCGAGATTGCTCAGATGTACCAATCATTGTTTTAAACTCGCGAACATTGTGGATATAATAGTTGGTAATTGGTTCAAAGACCTGTTGTTTGTTTTGTTTGTCCCAAACGGCAACCGATGGAGGTCGGAGGACAGATTCCAATACATAGGAATAACACTTACGATTTGGAAGAATTAAAGTAATCACTACAGCATAGCCAAGAAGATGTTCATCAGGAAGGATATCGGAGTCTTTCCATTTGTCATCTTGGGGAAATGAGCAAAAGAAAGTAATTCGTCTGGCTTTTAAATCTACCTTCCCCTCACAAAGTTCTTCAGCCATTTCCTTTTCTTCTATTAGTTCAGTGTTGAGTAATAAGGGTTCAAGCAGATACGATTTTGCTTTCATCTTACGCATTAATGAAAAAATTCGGTGAAGAGGAGCTTTATTAGGATTTTCTCCCAACCATAGATCATCAATCAGATCAAAAAAGGAACGTTCTGTAGTCTCTAACTTACAGAATTCTTCCGAAAAAACATCTTGCATTAAATAGCTCCTTCTTAAAAAACAAAACCCCATCTTAATATGAACATAAGGCATTAGAGAATTACAACTTTCGTAAGTATGTCTAATGAACTAATAATTAGATGGTACCCCTAAAATCCATTTGGCTTTTGCTGACTGTTTTTCCCACTCGGTTAGTTCTTCTATTCTATCCATAACTGACTTAGGCACTTGTAAATTCACCGTTATTGGTTTTCCAGATTTTTTATTTCTTAGAATCTCACTTTTCTCATTACTTACGCTCCCTTCTTGAAAAGAATAACTCATTTTTTTGGACATATTACCTCTTACCTCCTCCCATTTTTAAAATTTTAAAATAATATGCCTTTTTCACCTCCTCTCTTTGATTCCTGGTTAAGCACCCAAGTGTAAACCAAATTACCTCTATTCTTTTATCAATTCTTCATCGCCAAAACAATAATTATAAATATAATACAATATAATGCAACGCATTGTGCTAGTTTAAAATTCTACTAAAGTTTTTTGGCTTTCAGTCCGATT
>JASEHU010000348.1 GCA_030018635.1 bacterium | reverse complement strand
CAATTTCTAATTTCCAAAAGAAATCACAGGAAAAACGATGAAAATGAACCGTCCCACAATTATCAATTAGTAATTGTTAATTGTTAATTGCTCTAAAGGAGGACAACCGGTATGTATCCTGATTATTACCGAACAGGATTTGGTTATAATTTGACTTCTGGGGTAAAAAAGCTAATAATGATTAATGGGATTATTTTCCTGTTACAGTTATTGGGGTTAAATAAATTCATCGGGCTTTTTGGATTAATTCCTCAAGCGGTTTATCATCAATTTATGTTCTGGCAGATATTTACCTATATGTTTTTACATGGCGATGTCTTTCACATCCTTTTCAATATGTTAGCCTTATGGATGTTTGGGAGTCAAATCGAAGCCGTCTGGGGAACTAAAAGATTTGTGAGATATTATTTGTTATGTGGTCTTGGAGGAGGGGTAGCAACCTGCCTTCTTTCTCCTGGTGCAATCATTCCTTCAATAGGGGCATCTGCCGCTATCTTCGGCATATTGGTTGCCTACGGGATGATGTTTCCTAATAACATAGTCCTGGTTTTTGGAATTTTTCCCATGCAGGCAAGACATTTTGTCATCCTCTTTGGCGTAATTGAATTATTTGCCTGCATGCGCTATACCCCTGATGGAATAGGGCATTTTGCCCATCTGGGTGGTATGGTTGTAGGCTACCTTTACTTGAAAAATATTTTAACCTGGACCCAAATTTCAAAATTCATCGAGCAAACAAAGAAGAAGAAAAAGCAGGAGACAAGAGAAAAAAAACAGGTGAACCTTCGCTTAGTCAAAGAGCGGGTGGATGCCTTGTTAGATAAAATATCAAGCCAGGGAATAGATAGCCTGAGCAAACAAGAGAAGGAATTTTTAGAAAAGGCAAGTCAATTCCTGCAAAAACACGAGGAGATTTAATGGTAGTCGGTAATCGGTTATCAGTTATCGGTAAATACTTACATGATTACCAATTACGTAACCGTTCATCTTATGCATTAGGAGTGTCCGAAGGAGGATAAATCATTGCAAATTTAGCATTGCAAATTGCAAATTTTAAATTTAAAATGCTAAATTTGCAATTTAAAATGAATTTATTCCCTCCTTTTCGGACACTACCTGAACGCTTACCCAATCACCAATTACTAATTACTCAATCCCTCTATACGGCAAGCCAAAGATTTTAATAAAGCCCTCGGCGGCTCGATGGTCAAAGGCGTCTTCCTGGCTATAGGTGGCTAATTTGTAGGAATAACGGGAATATTTTGATTCTCTACCAACTACCACTGCCCTGCCTGGTATTAGTTTTACCCGGACATTGCCTGTAACTTGCGTTTGTGTCTTTTCCACAAATCCGTCAAGAGCCTCTTTTAACGGTGAGTACCATAATCCGTAGTAAATCAGTTCAGCGTATTTAAGGGAGATTATTTGTTTGAAATGAGCGGTTTCGCGGTCTAAGACCAACGATTCCAGGGCATTATGAGCCTCAAAAAGTATAGTTGCCGCCGGCGACTCATACACCTCCCTTGATTTAAGCCCAACAAGCCTGTTTTCTACCATATCTACTCTGCCAATTCCATATTTTCCCCCAATTTTATTCAACCGTTCGATTAATTCTATGGCTGGATATTCATGACCATCTAATTTTATGGGCACTCCTTTTTCAAACCCTATTTCTAAATAAGCAGGTTCTTGCGGGGCTTTTTGCGGTGAGGTAGTTATTTGATAAGCGTCTTCAGGTGGCTCGACCCATGGGTCCTCTAATGGACCGCACTCAATACTTATTCCCCATAGGTTTTTGTCAATGCTATAGGGATTTTTTTTAGTCACCGCAACAGGGATATTATGTTTTAGGGCATATTCGACCTCTTCCTCACGGCTTTTAAATTCCCAAACCCGGGCAGGGGCTAAAACCTCTAATTCAGGTGCCAAAGCGGCAATGGTTACCTCAAATCGTACCTGGTCATTGCCTTTGCCGGTGCATCCATGGGCCAGAATTGAGGCATTTTCTTTTTTGGCTACCTCAACTAACTTTTTAGCAATCAATGGTCGTGAAAGAGAGGTGGCTAATAGATATTTCCCTTCATAAATAGCGTTTGATTTTAAGGCAGGGAAAATGAATTCCTCAATAAATTCCTGCTGGACATCCTCGATGTAAATCTTCGCTGCCCCGCTGGCAATAGCCTTTGTCCGCAATTTCTCAAAATCTTCCCCTTGTCCCAAATCTACGGCTAAGGCAATTACCTCTACCGGACAAGCCTTTGCCTCATAATGTTCCTTTAGCCATTTAATCATGACCGAGGTATCTAACCCCCCAGAATAGGATAAAACAATCTTTTTCACCTTTTGTCCCCCTTTTTTCAGATATCAGGTGCCAGGTAAAATTAAAACATTGTTCCCTGCCTCCTGAACACGCACTCCTTTTTAAATTCCTTTATTATTAAGGTTACCATAAATAAGCAGTGATTGTCAAGAAATTTCGACCTGTGCAAACGGAAATTCACCTTGAATGTAGAATATTGAATGT
>JASEHU010000347.1 GCA_030018635.1 bacterium | reverse complement strand
AAAAATTAAGTGTAGCAATGGCAATGTGTTATGAATTTTGCTGTTGAATGTAAGTTACTAACCCTTCGTTTTGATTTCTGATTTTTATTTGTCATCCCAAAAATCTCCTCAGCCACCACTCAAAACTCAAAAGTGACCAAATATCTTTTATAGTCAACGGCAGAAAAAACAGTTTTTTTATTTTACCTGTTTGAATTTTTTTAAATATTCAGCTCTTTTATACAACTCAAATGCCGTTTTTATCTTTTTTTCAAAAGATTCTTTTGCAAATATTTTGCGACATTCTTCTTTTGATTTAAAAATCTTATCCCTGTATTTTTCAATTTCTTGTTGATTTTTTACAATGATATTATTCATAATATCTCTCCATAAAATCATCAAATTTCTTATCTAATCCATATCTTCCTAAAATATCTAATAAGAAAGATTTGTCTATTTTTGCCTGGTCTAAAAGTTTTATCACTTTATCTCTATCTTTTGGTCTATAAACTTTCACAAATATTGCTATTAAATATTCAGGGCTTAAAATTTTAACAGCTATATTTCTATATTTAATCTTAATAGCATTTTCAACCGCCTCTTTTTCCAATTCAGTAGTAGTGGGAATAAATTGAATTGGTGTATTCCCTATCATAATATATTCTTTATATGTTTTGAATCCTTCTTTTGATAAGAAATCATAAAATGGTGTCAATAAGATTATTTTTTCTTTTTCAGTCGGGATAAAAAATATATCTATATCTCTGGTAGCGAATGGTTCTGTATAGTAGATTGTTGCGACGGCACCACCAATTGCATAATCTTTAAGGATTCCTTTTTGATACATTTTATTTATTATTTTGAATGCTTCTTCCACTTTTTATCCTCCCAAAAACCTCCTCAGCCACCACTCAAAACTCAAAAGCGACCAGATAAAAAGGCGATGGTTTATTTTACCAGAGGTATGCTTTTCTATCTTGTTTTTCACAAAATTATCAGTGAGTTCAAACCATAGATTTTTGCCTTTACTTATCCCATCGAATGAAAATAGTGCATACCCGGCGTCATCAGGTCCTCGATGTGCCACAACATCACACATGTCCTTGATTATCCATGGATTTATAGGCTCTTTTCCTACATTCAATATTCCTGCTATTCCACACATCTTTCTATTTCCTTTCTGCTTTCTCTGCTTCTATTTGCCTTTTTAGGAAATATTGCCAATCATGATATTGTCGTAATATCCTGTTCTCAAATTTTATCCTATCGTTTTCATCTCTTTGGACAAGCAATATACCTTCATTTATTATCTGAAAACCAAAGAGAGGGGATGTAAGTTTGTTTAATACTATTACTTGAACCTCTGCTTTTACATCTTTTGAAAGTTCAGCCTCAAGTTCAAATACACACCATTTGCTAATATCATCGGGAGATTTTGAAAAATATATTCCTGTATCCCAATCACTCCTTTTATTGGCACACTCATTTGCCCGTGAGCCGAAGAGATAGGCAAAAGAGATATACGGTTTTTTATCAAGAGTATTAACCATGAGATTTATATTATTATTGCTCATTATAGTAACCTTCAATTAATTTGATAAAATGATTAATGTCATCTAATCCATATTTTAGAAACTTTTCTATCTCAGGCATAGTATCTTCTAAGTAATCGTGTGCAAGAAAATTTCTGAGTCCTGCTATATAAATGAACTTATATGTAAATTCCTTGGGAATAATCTTGTAATTTCCAAGTTTATATATAGAATCACTATATGAAAAAGGTTTTGGATATCCCTTTTTGATGATAATTAGGTCAGCAATATCAAGAGCTATTTCTGAACAAAGATATACACATCGCTCAACAATTTTTTTTACCTCCACAGATTCTTTCAACTCGGATAGGAATTTAGATTTATTCTCTGCGAGGTATCGTACCTCTTCTTTTAACCGCTGAAGTTTACTAAACAATAATTCATTCATCATTACCTACTTTCTATCTCCTTCAATGTAGTGATAATATAATCCTGATCATTTAAAGTCATATCAAATAAATTTTTTAATGCAAACTCAAAATCTTCATCTGCTTTATCTATCCACTCTTGAAAAAGCGTTCTATTCACCATAAAGTGCAATCCCCTCTTTTAAAATAGCTTTTAGAAAAGGGTCCCCAAGTTTCATTCTTGCATTAAACTCTTCAGGACGATAAATGAGGAAATCAACAGCAACTTCTTTCTTAATCAATTTCCTGAGATTTCTTGCTCGGTCACGACCCAGATATGGTGTATCTTTCTTAATAATCAAGAAGTCTAAGTCACTATCCTTGTTGAACTCTCCTCTGGCAGCACTTCCAAAGAGAATTATCTTCTCTGGCTTATACTTATCTATCAGTTGACTCTTAATATTTTCAATCTGCTCTTTGAAAAACGCCTTTTTATTCATTTTCCCCTTCTCATTATAATGTTAGCATACCCTGGAGTTTCGTGAATTTACTTAATAGAATCACGAAAGCACGAAAGGACGAAAGCACGAAAAAATCTATATTCCTTT
>JASEHU010000346.1 GCA_030018635.1 bacterium | reverse complement strand
TTTATCAGCAGTTTACTTTAAAAAGATGAGAACTTTTGGTTAATAAGTGCTATAAAATTCAAAATCATTCTTTAATAGATACACAATTCCATTTCCGTACATCGTCCCTCATCATCTACACACTTAAGTCTATGTTTGCCAATGGTAGGATAATAGAATGCCTTTTCCTTTGGTGCTGCAGAACACAACAGTTCTCCATCGACAAACCAATAGATTTTTTCTACCTCATTTGAGACAGAGGCATCAAGGAGGATCTTCTGGTATTTTTTAGATACTCCTTCTCTTAGGTAATATCCACAATTTGTTGCCGGAGACCGAATGATAGGTTTTTTACCTGCGACAAGGGTTGAACATTCCGGAAGATGAGGTGGTATCTTTTGAATAGGATAGCCTTCCCTTTCCATCCAGGTAGCAATTTCTGCTGGCCATATTACAAATAATTCTTTATGATATTTTCGTTTCTGTCTACAATGAGAGCAAAGTCTACAATTAGTTTTGTCGTCTAAATCATACATTTTATGCATCTGACATATCTTAGGAGTTGAAACACCATAGATAAAAAGTTCTTCTTTAGTTTGTGGACAATCCGAAGATGGTAATTCACCACTTAAGGCACATACCTGCCGGATGCCAACACCTTGTGGTTTTTCAAACCAATCACTTTTACCTTCAGTAATTGAATTAAACAGGTAAAAGAGTAATGGTGCCGCTACTTCAGCCCCAACTAAAGATTCTGCCTCTGTCCCATCAAAATTCCCCAGCCATATCCCGATAGTGTAATCAGGATTATAGCCAATACTCCAGGCATCTCTATGTCCATACGAGGTACCGGTTTTCCAGGCTACTTTGGGAAGATTAACCGAAAACTCCCAACAGGCAGGTAAATCAGGTCTTCTTATCTCGGTTAATATCTCACTAATAATATACGCCGCTTCCGCTGAAACCAACCTTTTACTATCGCCAACCTTTTCATCTTCAAGAAGGCTATAGTTGCGATATTGACCTGAATTAGCCAGAGTAGCATAGAGGTTAGTCAATTCAAGTAAATTTACCTCACAAGCTCCCAAAACAAGCGGTAGTCCATAAAATTCTCTTGGTTTTTTAAGTGTAGAGATACCGGCTTCTTGCAAAAAATTATAAAATCTTTTAAGTTTAGCATATAAATTTATAGCTGGGATATTCAATGATTCTTTTAATGCCTGCTCGACTGTAACTCCCCCATGGTATTTATCATCATAGTTAGCCGGACTATATCCGGAATAGTCCACCGGGACATCTGGAAGTAAACCTTGAGATGAAATAAAGCCTTCATCCAGTCCAAGGGCATAGACAAAAGGTTTAAGTGTAGAGCCTGGTGAGCGTGGTGATAAGGCACCATTTACCTGACCAGGGTGTATTTTATCAAAGAAATTTAAAGACCCCACCATTGCCCGCACCTGGCAAGTTTTGTTTTCAATAACAACAATTGCACCATTTGATATACCTTGACCAAGCAACGGTTTAAGGTGTTCAGCCAGGCTCTTTTCACAAAATCGTTGAAGACGAAGGTCAATACTGGTCTTTATTATTGGTTTATCCTTAAATTTACTTCTGACAAACTCACCTAAATGAGGTGCGATAAATGGTATATTTCTTCTTTTTTGAGGTATGTCTGCAGAAATAATCTCTAAGTACTTTTCCTTTGAGATGAATTTATACCTTAATAATCTTGTGGCTACCTTTTTATAATTCTTGATAGCCTCCTTCGGATTTTTATCCGGTCTCAGTCGTTCAGGCGAATTAGGTAACCCGACAAGTAATGTTGCTTCTGCAGAACTTAAGGTTGAAGGTGCCTTCCCAAAGTAGAAATAAGCTGCCGATGCCACCCCCTCAAGATTCCCACCATAGGAGGCAAGATTAAAATAAAACTCTAAAAGCTCATTTTTGGAATACCTCAATTCAAGTTGTATAGTTCTGAATATCTCAATTATCTTTGATAAGAATGTCCGTGATTTTGGCTCTATCATTCTGGCTATTTGCATAGAAATAGTTGAGCCGCCACATACAATCCGGCGATGTTTAATATTAGTCATTGCTGTTCGCCATATCGCATATGGATTTATCCCTGGATGCCAATAAAACCATTTATCTTCATAAATTACCACTGCCTTGAGAAGAAATGGTGAGATTTCATTTAACTTACATTTTATTCTGATTTGTCCATCTGAGGCACAAAAGGTACGTAATAACTCACCTTCTCTTGAAAATACTGCTGTAGATAAAGGTCGTTTAAGTTTATAGGTAGGTAGTGGATAGAGCAAGTTTAGGACAAAAAATGTTAACCAAAGAATCAGAACAATAATAACTATCCCTTTTATATTTTTATCTAGCGCCCAATACTTAGGTGAAAAATTGATTTTCATTGAACATATCCTTAAATCCTTTGTAAAGAAAGTTTTTGGCCGCCGTAATATAAAAATGACTTTATATTATAATGGGTCATTCCATTTGATATTGGGGGTATCTATGATAGAATCCAGGAGTCAG